>JAFSDN010000035.1 GCA_017436245.1 Clostridia bacterium | reverse complement strand
CCATGGCTCGGACCTTTTGTATGACGCTGATATTTTTCTCCAAAGCAGCCTCATTACTCCCTATCAATGTCCCGTCAATATCAAGAAAAACCGCATAGCTGTGTTTGTTCATAACGCATTCTCTTTTCCATAATCGGTATATTTTTCAATCTAAATTTATCACATTCACAGATTTTTGTCAATGGTAAACCCATTACTTAATATGTCCCCTTTCCCTATTTTTTTGCAATTATCTGTAAATCAGAAAATTTTTCAGTTTTTGCCCAAATTTACTGTTGACAAAAAGGGTTTATTGAGTTATAATGCCAAGAATATATTAAAAGCAAAGAGGTGTATGTATAATGGAAGTTATATTCAATTTCCTGAAAAGTGAAGCTATGTTATTCCGTTTTGAAATGCTTCTCAGAATCATTATTGCATTCTTCTGCGGTGCGTTTATCGGACGTGAGCGTAAACACCGCGGAAAAGGAGCCGGAACAAAAACCCATGCTATTGTTGCCATTGCATCCTGCCTTCTTATGATAATTTCACAATACGGATTTATGGATTTTCTCGCAAATTTCAAAGGAACAGGAATAAACATCAATCATGACCCGTCCCGTATCGCCGCACAAATTGTAACAGGAATCGGTTTTTTGGGTGCAGGAATGATTTTTGTACATAAAAAAACAATTACAGGTCTGACCACAGCGGCCGGAATATGGGCAACTGCAGGAATCGGTATGGCAATTGGTGCAGGAATGTATTTTGTCAGCATTTCCACAACAGTCCTGATTATCATCGTGCAGTATTTATCCCACACAGAAATGAAATTCTTCACACCTTCAACAGAAATTGATATTATCCTCACCGTAAGCGACAAGGACGCTGCACTCAGGCATATCAAAAAGATTTTTGAAGAGGAAGACATTCACATTACAAATGTTCAGGCAATATACCGTGCAAATGACTTTTTCAAGCTTATCATAACCGCAAGCTCTGTACACGAGTTTGACAAAATGGAGCTTGCAAACAAGTTTTATCTGAACGACACCATTACCTCGGTGAAAATATAATCATTACAGAATATATTTTTTCATCACATCATCCCCCATCAATGTTCGATTTTCCGAAACCTTGTGGGGGATATTCCTTTTTGTGCCTTAAAGGTTTTGATAAAATAGCTCAAATCATTGAAGCCGCATGAAAAGGCAATTTCGGTCACACTTTTGTCGGACCCGATAAGCTTTTGAGAAGCCTTTTCAATTCTGAAGCCGTTGAGATATTCAACAGGAGTTTTTCCCGTTTTTTCTTTAAAAAAGTAGCAAAAATACTTGGGCGACATATCTGCAGCCTTTGCCATATCATCAAGTGAAAGCTGCTGCTCGTAATTGTCACGCAAAAAGCTCAGTACCTTTTTGAGCTTTGGAATGTTCTTGCTGTCCGAAATATCCGAATCCCCTGTGGCGGTGCTGTATAAATGGCTGTCAACAACAACTCCCAGCATGGAATAGAGCGCCCCGATAACCGAAAACTTATAACCCGAGGATTTGTTCTTCATTGCCTCAAAAACAACATTCACAGAATCAATAAAATCATTTTTTTCAAACCTGTTATAATCCTTTATAACAAATTCACGGTTGAGAATGCTCTCAACAAAAAACTTGCAGCTGTATGTTGCTGTATCCAGAAAATCCACATGAAAAATAACACATTCATACACACATTCATCAGGACTTGCCCCGTGAACAGTTTCAGGATTCACAAAGACAACATCGCCCTTGCCTGCCGTATATTCGCGGTTGTTAAGACGAATTTTCAGCTTTCCCTGTAAAATCCTTATAATTTCAAGCTCGGTATGCCAGTGAGCAGACATTTCGTATCTGGTATGATTTTTGTCAATATAATGGTATTCTATGGGAAAATCTGCCGTTCCCCTCTGCTTTAATTCATTATAAATCATAGTTATCACCAAAATCTGAATATTGTTATACTTTTTTCTATTATAGCACAAGTAATTTAAATATTGCAAGTATATAATTATAAATAGAAACAAATTTTTTAATTTACATAAAACAAGGAGGAAATCAAAATGGCAAAAAACAGACTTGTGGGAGATTATCCCGTAATCGGTATCCGTCCCACCATTGACGGACGCCGCGGCGTACTGAAGGTACGTGAATCACTTGAAGATCAGACAATGAACATGGCAAAGGCTGCCGCAAAATTGTTTGAAGAAAATCTCAGATATTCAAACGGTGAGCCCGTTAAGGTTGTTATCGCAGACACAACAATCGGTCGTGTTGGCGAAGCAGCGGCCTGCGCCGACAAATTCAAAAAGGCAGGGGTTGACATCACCCTCACCGTTACACCCTGCTGGTGCTACGGCTCAGAAACAATGGATATGGATCCAATGACAATCAAAGGCGTTTGGGGCTTCAACGGCACTGAAAGACCCGGTGCGGTTTACCTTGCTGCAGTTCTTGCGTCACACGCACAGAAGGGACTTCCCGCATTTGGCATTTACGGACACGATGTTCAGAACGCTGATGAATCCGACAAGATTCCCGCAGACGTTGCAGAAAAACTTTTGCGTTTTGGACGTGCGGCTGTTGCAGCAGCAACAATGAGAGGAAAGTCATACCTCCAGATTGGTTCAATCTGTATGGGTATTGGCGGCTCTATCATCGACACTGCCGTGATGGAAGAATACTTTGGCATGAGAGTTGAATCTGTTGACGAGGTTGAAATCATCAGACGTATGACAGAAGAAATTTATGACAAAGCAGAATATGAAAAGGCACTCAAATGGGCAAAGGAAAAGTGCATCATCGGCTTTGACAAAAACCCCGAAGAGCTTCAGAAGTCACCTGAGGTTAAGGAAGAACAGTTTGAATTTGTTGTAAAAATGATGTGCATCATCAAAGACCTTATGAACGGCAACCAGAACCTTCCCGAAGGCTGTGAGGAAGAAAAGGTTGGTCACAATGCAATTGCCGCAGGCTTCCAGGGTCAGAGACAGTGGACAGACTTCTATCCCAACTGCGACTTCCCCGAAGCAATGCTCAACACCTCATTTGACTGGAACGGTGCAAGAGAGCCCTACATCCTTGCAACCGAAAACGACGTCCTCAACGGTATGGGTATGCTCTTTGGCAAGCTCCTCACAAACAGAGCACAGATGTTTGCTGACGTGAGAACCTACTGGAGCGGTGACGCTGTTAAGAAAGCAACAGGCTATGACATTGAAGGCAAAGCAAAGGAATCTGACGGCTTCATCCACCTCATCAACTCAGGTGCTTGCTGTCTTGATGCCAACGGTGCTGTTAAAGACGAAAACGGCAACGGTGTTATGAAGGAATGGTACAACATGACAGATGCCGACTGTGATGCAGTAATGCAGAACACCACATGGAATATGGCTGACCTTGGTTACTTCCGTGGCGGTGGTTATTCATCAAGATTCCTCACAAAGGCAGAAATGCCCGCAACAATGATCAGACTCAACCTTGTTAAGGGTCTTGGCCCTGTTCTTCAGATTGCAGAAGGCTGGACAATTGACCTTCCGGACGAGGTTTCAGACAAGCTCTGGAAGCGCACGGACTACACATGGCCCTGCACATGGTTCGCTCCCAGATGCACAGGCGAAGGCGCATTCAAAACCGCTTATGACGTAATGAACAACTGGGGCGCAAACCACGGTGCAATCAGCTATGGTCACATCGGTGCAGACCTCATCACCCTCTGCTCAATCCTGAGAATCCCCGTTTGTATGCACAACGTTCCTGAAGAAAAAATCTTCAGACCGGCTGCATGGAACGCATTTGGTATGGATAAAGAAGGTCAGGATTACCGTGCTTGTCAGGCATACGGACCTCTTTATAAAACAATCAGATAATATGGCAAAATTAACGCCCGTCATCGAAAACGATGACGGGCTACTTTCTTTCTCACCTTTGGCTCAAAAGCAACAAAAACAGTCATTCTGAACGCAGTGAAGAATCTTTTTTACTTATGATATGTTTTTCCGCTTATAATCGTGAATCCACGGTAAATCTGTTCTGCAAGGACAACACGCATCAGCATATGCGGAAAGGTCATTTCCGAAAAGCTCAGCCGAACCTCCGAAAGCTCTTTTATCCTTTCTGAAAGTCCCATTGAGCCGCCTATGACAAAAACAATATGGCTTGTTCCGCCTGCAGAATAATCGGCAATCATCTTCCCGAATTTTTCCGAGGACATCTGCCGCCCTTCAACACACAGGGTAATCACCTTTGCACCCTTGGGAATTTTCTGAAAAATCCGCTCCGCCTCACGGTCAAGCACAGCATTTTTTTCAACCTCGGTTGGATTATCGGGTGTTTTTTCGTCTTTTACTTCCACAATTTCAAACTTGCAATATGCCGAAAGACGCTTTGCATATTCATCAATTGCCGCAGAAAAAAACTTTTCTTTTATTTTCCCCACGGCAACAACCGTAACCTTCAGCATCAGGGCTGAAAATAATAACCAACACCGCGCTTGGTCATGATAATCTTTGGCTCTGAGGGGTCATCCTCAACCTTTTCACGCAAACGACGCACCGTAACATCAACAGTTCGCACATCGCCGTAATATTCATAGTCCCAAACACTTTCAAGAAGACTCTGCCGTGAAAATACCTTGTTGGGCTGACTTGCCAGAAACTTTATCAAATCAAACTCTCTTATTGTCAAATCAATCAGCTTGCCGTTTTTGTAAAGCTCGTAGCGGTTATAATCAAGGAAAAAGCTTCCGATTTCAAGCTGTTCGCTTTCCTTTGCACGCTTTTCGTTTTCTGCTGCGGCATCTGTGCGGCGCATATTTGCCTTTACACGTGCCATAAGCTCACGGATACTGAAGGGCTTTGTGATGTAATCATCAGCACCAAGCTCCAGCCCAAGAACCTTGTCAACCTCCTCCTCACGTGCCGTCAGCATCAGAATAGGAACCGACGACTTTTCACGGATTTTCTTGCATACCGAAAATCCGTCCAGCTTGGGGAGCATAACATCAAGGAGTATCAAATCCGGCTCAATCATCATTGCCTTGTTGACAGCTTCCTCGCCGTCATATGCCTCAAAAACCACATAGCCTTCCTTTTGAAGATTAATTTTCAATATTTCAACAATTGGTCTTTCATCATCAACAACCAATACCTTTTTTTCCATTTTGCACCTCCGTGTTCAAAACATTCTGTGTCAATTATATCATTAATAACCAACATATTCAAGAGGATTAACAAATTCTCCGTTCTTTTTAACCTCAAAATGCAGATGCACTCCCGTACTGCGTCCTGTACTTCCCATTTTGGCAATTTCCTCGCCCTTGGTCACACGGTCGCCAACTGCCACATCAATTGAGTTGCAATGGGCATAAGCAGTCTGATAGCCGTTTTCATGGTCAATAATAACATAATTTCCGTAACCATCCATCCAGCCGGCATAGGTAACAAGCCCACCGTCTGCCGCCTTTATTGCAGTATTCAAAGCACCGCATATATCTATCCCGTTATGTTTTCTGTCCCACCTTGCTCCGTAGCGTGACGACAAATTTCCTGCAGTCGGATTGGTAAAGGTTCCCGAACCCGTAGTTGCAGGACGTTCCTTTGTTCCGATTTTTTCAATCTGAACCACGGGCTGTGTCAAAGTACGGCTTGAAAGAATCTTTTTGTCAATCTCAACGCCATCAACCGTTGTCACCCTTGCCATAACCTGACTTGTTCCTTGCTTTCCCTCCTGCTCAACAACCGTCCGACCTTCATAAAGAGAAGAATCTTCAATTTGCTCCACATCAAAAGGAACAGGCTCGGTTCTTGAAACAGTCTGAGTATGCTTTATTGTCAGAACAGGCACATCTTCTTCAATATTAAGCTCCATTCCCGCCTTAATGCCCTTGGAAATGTTCTTGTTGAGGGCAAGTATCTGTTCAACACTTGTGCCGAATTTTCCGGCAATTCCCGAAACTGTGTCTGCCGGACGGACAACATATATAGTCATTCTTTTGTCTGTTCCCGAAATAATTGCCAGCGCATTTTCAGGACTTTTCAGCATACCAACTTCCATATATTCCTTTTTGATTTCTATTTTTTCACAAAAACCAACAGTCACATCATCCGCAACAGCGCCTGAAGCATTCTGCTTATACTGAAGCAAAACATCCTCAGCAATTACATCGGTTTCAACACCAAAAACCGCCTTGCCGTCAATATACACCACATAGCCGCCAACAAGAGCATCCACATTGGACAGCAAGCTATCCGTCAGCTTTGCCTTTGATGCAACATTGTAATCAGAAACAATACGGCTGACAAAGACGGGCTCCTTTTCATACGCCTCATCCTCGCCCAGATGAGCCTTCACTTCAGCCGCAGCGGCATCAATAGCCTCAAAAACAACGGCTTTATCCGTCACCTGACCGATATTTTCGCCATCAACATAAACTTCATAGCCCGGATTCCAGCCCAACAAATTAACAACAACGCAAACCGTCACAGCAACAGCTGCCGTGGCCGCACCTCTTGTTATTATATCACGAAATTCATCCCATAATTTTTTTACATCATTTTTATATTCCGGCTCTTTTAAAAAACCAAAAGAACCTTTTTGCTCTTTTGCAAATTTTTTCACAGCCTCAACCACCGTGCATACGGCGGTTTTAAGACTTTTTCTACCACTCGGAATCTCACTCGGATTCGTAGCACAAATCTGTGCTTCTGCCTCTTTGTTCGAACTCAAAAAATCACCTCTGTCCTTAACTTCTATCACCATTATTACTTAAATTTGTTAACCTGATTTAAGCGTTTTGTTACAATTGTGTTACAATTCCATTACAAAACTTTTTACAGTATACACCATTTGCTTTAAAAAATCAAGTCTTTTTTGACAAAGTTTGTCACAACAATTAATTCAAGCAATGAATTTATTTGTATCAATTGACTATATCCCCAAAAAATGTTATACTTTAATGTAAATATATATTTTTGGAGGCTACTATTATGAACACAGCTAAAAACGAAAAGAAAATTGCTGAACTTTTACACAAGAATTGCAAACTGTCATTGGAACAACTTGCCACAATGACTGAAATGACCGTTGATGAGGTAGCCGCCGCCATTGATGCCCTTGAGGCAAGCAAAACAATTCTCGGTTATGGTGCAATCGTAAACTGGGATAAAATTCAGGGAAGCGAAACAGTTACCGCATACATTGAGATTCAGGTTGCACCGCAGCGCAACCGTGGTTTTGACCGCCTTGCAGAGAGAATTTACCAATATCCCGAAGTTAAGTCCCTGAACCTTATGAGCGGTCACTACGATTTTGGCGTTATTGTTGAAGCTGCAAACATTCAGGAAATTGCAATGTTTGTTTCTGAACGTCTGGCGCCTATGGAATCGGTTCTTGACACTTCAACCCATTTTGTGCTGAAGCGCTATAAGAGTGACGGCGTGATTTATGACACAAAGACTGAGGATGACAGGGAGGTTATTTCCTTATGAGCTTCAACCCCCAAAACTTTTTGAACACAACCGTCAAAAACATTCCGCCTTCAGGCATAAGAAGGTTTTTTGACATTGCCGCTGAGATGGACGACGTAATTTCATTGGGTGTTGGCGAACCCGATTTTGTGACCCCTTGGCATATTCGTGATGAGGGTGTTTATTCACTTGAAAAAGGGCACACTCACTATACCCCCAACAAAGGTCTTCTTGAATTGCGCCGTGAAATTTCCAACTACATGAAGCGCAGATTCAACCTTACATATGATGCAATGACACAAACCATTGTCACCGTTGGCGGAAGCGAAGGAATTGACCTTTTTCTCCGCACGGTAATTGAGCCGGGCGACGAGGTTCTTATCCCCGAACCCAGCTTTGTGTGTTACAGACCAATCACCGAGCTTTGCGGCGGAACACCTGTTCCCATTCTGACAACGGCGGAGCACAACTTTAAGCTCACCGCCGAGGATTTGGAAAAGGCAATTACTCCAAAAACAAAGGTTCTTGTTCTTCCGTATCCCAACAACCCCACCGGCGGAATAATGACGCAGGAAGACCTCAACAAAATTGCCGAAGTAATCCGTAAGCACAATATTATGATTCTCAGCGATGAAATATATGCAGAACTGACTTATGGAAGAAAACACATTTCAATTGCACAGCTTGACGGAATGTATGAACGCACGGTTGTTATCAGCGGTTTTTCAAAGACCTATGCCATGACGGGCTGGCGTCTCGGCTTTGCCTGCGGTCACCCCGACATCATCAGTCAGATGACCAAGGTTCACCAATATGCCATCATGTCTGCCCCCACAGTAGCGCAGTATGCCGCAATCGAGGCTCTTCGCCGTGGCGATGATGATATTGAAGTTATGCGCAACGAATATGACGACCGCAGAAAAATCATAGTTTCGGGCTTCAACGCCATGGGACTTGACTGTTTTGAACCCGAAGGTGCTTTTTATGCCTTTCCGTCAATCAAATCAACCGGACTTTCTTCAAACGACTTTTGCGAAAAGCTCCTGTATGATATGAAGGTTGCCGTTATTCCCGGCACAGCATTCGGTGCCTGTGGCGAAGGCCACGTCCGTTGTTCATATGCTTATTCGCTTGAAAGCATTAATGCTGCGCTTGAACGAATCGAAGCTTTTGTAAAGAAGGTAAAATAAAAAATGAACCAATTATATGACACCCATGCACATCTTAATGACCGGATGTTTGACAGCGACCGTGATGAGGTTATCCAAAAAATCCGCAATTCAAACGTGGGACTTGTGAACAACATTGCCTTTGACATTGAATCCTCCCGCACCGCCATTGCTTTAGCGGAAAAATATGATTTCATATACGCAACGGTTGGGGTTCATCCCAGCGATGTTCTTCCAATGACCGAACAGGATATTGACACTCTCCGTGAACTTTCAAAGCATCCCAAGGTTGTTGCCATAGGTGAAATAGGCCTTGACTATCATTATGACGATGCAGACCCCGAAGTTCAGAAATTCTGGCTGAAAGCACAGCTCGACCTTGCAAAGGAGCTTGATATGCCAATCGTCATTCACGACCGTGATTCAAAGGGCGACTGTCTTTCAATACTAAAAGAAAAGAAAATCTCCAAGGCAGTTGTTCACTGTTTTTCGGGCAGTGCCGAAACTGCAAAGGAACTCATAAAAATGGGGCTGTACATTTCATTCACGGGAGTTGTGACCTTCAAAAATGCACGTCGAGCAATTGAAGCCGTAAAAGCAATTCCCATCGAGCGTCTGTTCATCGAAACCGACTGCCCGTACATGGCACCGGAGCCCTTCCGGGGTCAACGCAATGACAGCAGTCTGGTCTACCGCATTGCAGAAAAAATCGCGGAAGTCAAGGAATTACCCGTTGATGAGGTAATCCGCATAACCCGCGAAAATGCTATGAATTTTTTCAATATTTCCTGAACTTAAACACCTTTCTTCTCTCAAGAGCTCTGACAACTCCAACCGAAAGAATCAGTTTTATCAAATCAGGAATCACAAAAGGCAAAACAAATCTGCCTATTATTACAAGAATCCCCTGGTTCTCATGCCTTTTCAAAAAGAGGACATATACCCAAAGGCATCCCAAAAGATAACATAAGCTCAGGCACAAAAGCATTGCTCCAACCATGGCAGCGATGCTTTTTTTCTTTTGGCATATATAGCCGCAAACCAAAGCACCCCAAAGAAGCCCAAACAGATAGCCTCCTGTTTCACCAAACAAAACTCCAAAACCGCCCCGCATACCCGAAAAGACAGGAATGCCCACCGCTCCCAATAACATATATGTAAGAACCGCAAAAAAGCCGCATCTTCCGCCCCAAAGAGCCGCAACGGTGAAAACCGCAAAGGATTGCATGGTATAGGGCACGCCTCCCGGCACGGTCAGCCATGAGCAAACAACAATAAACGCAACCGAAACAGCAGTTATACAAATTTCATCAATCTTTTTCTTCATCTTTTTTTCCTTTTTTCCGTCTTTTTCTTCTGGGAATGAAATGTAATGCAAACTTGTGCTTTCCTCTGTTTTTAACATAAAAATATCCCAGTATGCTGAAAACAACAGCACCGATAAAGTTCACAACCAGGTCCATCATTGTGTCATAAAGTCCAATATCAAGATAACCGCCCGTCACCAGAGGACGCCCGTTCACCGACACATCCTGAATCCCGTCAACCACAACCAGAGCATTTGTATTTCCACTGAGGAATGAAGACGAAAAGGAGTTCACCAGAGTATCGTTCTGCAAATCCATACCAAAGAACACATCGCACACAAACTCAAAAAATTCCCAGATAACCCCGATTGTCATAGAAAAACAAAAGGCAACAAGAGCAAGAAACAACGGTGAAAGTCTGAATTTTATCCGTTCGTTCTCATTGAGAATATCCACCAGACCAAAGCCCGCAGCCGCGCTCAAAAATCCGTTCAGCGTATGAAGCATTGCATCCCAATATGGGAATTTTATATAATAATTCCCCATTTCCCCCAAAACAAGAGAAGCAAAAACAAACAGCATCAGAATAACCTCAAGAACATTTGGAAGGTATATATCAAATTCCTTTTCAACAATTGACGGAAGCAAAAGAAGAAACATAACCCAAAGGCATGAAAAAACGTTCTCATAGTCGCCCCTGATTCCCGACATCACCATTGCACCAATGACAATTGTGCGCAACAAAACAAAAACCGCAAATGTCACTTTTTTATGCTTCATCTGCTCAATATACTTATTCTGACCAAATCTTCCATTTAACAACATCATTTCATCTTCTTTCAGTTTTTTCTATCTTAGCACATCATTCGGTCAGATTCAAGTCAAAATTATTAACAATCTGAAAACTTTTTTCCAACTTTAAACAGCATTTTTCAATTTTACCGCCAAAACCGTCATATCATCCTTTACCTTTCCGCCATTTTTTTCTATTGCCGCCCTGAGAATACGCTCGGCAAGATTATTTTCTCTGATATTGTCTCCTGTTTCTTTGATAAAGTCTCCAACCCACAAAAGATTTCCGCTTTCCCGTGTTTCAAGTCCGTCCGACATCATAACAATCACCATTCCGTCTTCAACCTTTCTTTTTGAAATCTTTGCCTCCATATCAGCAATAATCCCCACAGGAAGCGAACCTGCCCGAACAGTGTCAACCCGACTGCCACGCATAACAAAGCTGGGTTCAGCACCCGTTTTTATAAACTCTGCCATCCCTGTATATAAATCAATTATGCATATATCAAATGTCACAAAGGTGGATTCTTCTGACTTCAACAGCATTACTGAGTTAATAAACTTAACCGCCATACGACTGTCAAACCCTGCCCGAAGAAAGCTGTCCAGCAGTTCAAGCATCGCCTGACTTTCCTGAGATGCACGACTTCCCGTGCCCATTCCGTCACTCAATGCAATAACATACTTCCCTCCTCCTATGTGCGAAAACCTGTAATTGTCACCATTGCAATCCGACATTGATTTACACGCAAAATCTGTTTCAACCCTGAATTTTTCAGCTTCCATAAACTCAACCCTCACAAATCTGCCCTCGTCAAAAAGCACATCACGTACCGAAATTTCGCAGCCGTAAACCTCACGCATAATCTTCACAATGCCGCATCTGGACTCATCCTTCCACAAAACACTTCTGAGGATAATCACAACCTTATACCGTCCCGTACCGTCCTCCAAAATATCTATATTCTTTACCCGGATTCCCGCTTTTTCAAATATTCTGTTTAAATCCGCAGCATTTATTCCGCTTTCCTGATTAACAGTCAACACATTTTCCGATAATCTTCCCATTATCTCCGAAACCCCAACAAGCTGCTCCTCCATCAAGGTTCTGCTTTCATCCAGCTTGCTCTGCCATACGCATTTCATCCTTTGCAAATCAAACTGATGATTTATTTCCGCAGTGAGTCTGTATAAATTAAAACATTTGCCCTTGAACTTCTCATCAATATCCCTCATATCAACCTCACCCCTTTCAATCATCGTCTGCATCATTTGCACCAACGCTTTGTATGTAACGCCAGCCTCTTTATTCCAACAAATATCTGACTTGCGACAATTTTTGCATATCCGTTCTGCCGCACAGTCAAAAACAACTGCAATATCATCATGGTTGTTCTCCCCTTTTCCCTGTGATAATCTTTCGAGCGTCTCCGACATTTCCAAAAATGATGACGCAACCGACTTCAACTTGATGCTCAAACTTTCTTTCAATTTTGTCACATCACCCTTTTCCGCTCTTTCAGCACAAAACAGCCGTTTAACCCAAGCAACACTTTTATTCGGCAGCAAACCAAAAATCACAGCCGCCGCCATAATTTCATACACGCTCAGCATCGCTCTCATAGCTCCGTCTGTATATGCACTCAAAACCATACCCGATGCAACAAATCCTCCAATAACACCGCCTTTCCCATACTTTGACAAAGCCCCCGAAATAAGACCGCATAACCCAAAGGTTCCCAGAACCGGCATAAAAAAGTTTGTATCAATCCCGCACGCCGCCCCCAGAACAATCCCCGCCCCGGTTGAATACGCAATTCCGCAGCTCCATGCCACAACAAGAACCGTCACCGCTGCCACCATATCCATAAGCGAAAAATCACTTCCGATTTCAAATCTTTTAAGACCAAGCACCAATAAAACCAGAACAAATCCAATGCCTATCCGTTCCCTTGTGTCATACTCTCCCATACGTCTGTTTTCCATGCGTAATATTTTGTCAATATGCGCCGTTGCCAAAGTTCCCACAAAAACAAAGCACGAATCAAACACCAACAGTAACAGATTTTCAAAATAAAAACCTGTCCAGTATGTAACAATAAATCCGGTAAAGAAAACACAAAGACCCGAAATTATCCCTGCCGCAATCACAGACAACGTAACATCCCGTTCCAGAACAAACAAAACCGCCAGATAAATCAATCCGGCTCCAATGTACTTTGTGGCATCAGCTCCGTCGCACACAACAAAAACCCCAACACACACAACAACAAAATATAAAAATGTCCTGACCGAAAGCCGTCTTTCCCGTGCCAGAAAAGATATGCCAAAAGGTGCAATTCCGCTATACGGAACAGCCATTGACAAAAATAACCCAATTGCCCCACACAAAAAAGTATTTAATACAGCACCATTCTCCTCAGTTTTCTTTTTATATATCCCTCGTTGTGCGGATGTTTCAAGATTCGCCATATTCCTTCCCCTTTATTTTTTCCAAAATCTGGTATTTTGTTTTATTATAAAGGCTTGTCCGTAAGATAATTGTCGAAACATATAAAATAGGAAAAATTTGTAAAAATATTCCAAAACATAACTATCCCCATCGTTCAAAGCCGATGGGGATAGTTATCCTGATATTGTTATTTTAAATTAAACCACGCATCCATTCCCTGATAAATTGCACATTCGTCCAGTTCTTCTTCAATTCGCAAAAGACGGTTATATTTTGCCGTTCTGTCAGTACGAGAAGGTGCGCCCGTTTTTATCTGCCCTGCATTTACCGCAACTGCAATATCCGCAATGGTCGTATCCTCCGTCTCACCGCTGCGATGTGAAACAACGGCAGTATAACCGGCACGGTTTGCCGTTTCAATTGCATCCAGAGTTTCGGTGAGCGTTCCAATCTGATTGACCTTAATCAGAATGGAATTGGCAACACTCAGGCTGATTCCTTTTTTCAATCTTTCGGTATTGGTAACAAACAAATCATCGCCAACAAGCTGAATTTTATCGCCCAACCGTTTTGTCAGCATATCCCAGCCTTCCCAGTCTTCTTCTGCCATTCCGTCTTCAATTGAAATTATTGGATACTTTGATGTCCAGTCATTCCAGAACTCAACCATTTCCTCACGGGAAAGCATTTTGTCGGTTTTCCAGAAATAATACTTGCCGCTTTCTCCTTTCTTCTTCGCTTCTTCATACATCTCGGTTGATGCAGGGTCAAGTGCAATCCTGAAATCCTCATAAGGTTTGAAGCCTGCTTTTTCAATGGCGTCAACAATAATTTTCACGGCTTCCTCATCATTTTCAAGGTTAGGGGCAAAACCGCCTTCGTCACCCACAGCAGTTGAATATCCTCTGTCTTTCAATGTTTTTTTCAGGGTATGAAAAACCTGTACGCACCATCTGAGAGCTTCATTAAAGGATTTTGCACCCACAGGCATAATCATAAACTCCTGACAGCTGATTGAATTATCAGCGTGCTTTCCGCCGTTTATAATGTTCATCATAGGCACAGGCATAACCTTGGCATTTGCACCACCTATATAATTGTACAGACTGACACCAAGTGCCAGAGCTGCAGCTTTGGCACAGGCAAGGGAAACTGCAAGAATTGCATTTGCGCCGAGTCTTGATTTATTTGGTGTGCCGTCAAGCCTCACAAGAGTTCTGTCAATTTCGGTTTGTTCAAGCACATTTCTACCAATCAACTCTTCACAAATTTCGCCATTAATGTTTTTAACCGCCTTCAAAACGCCCTGACCCATATACCGCTTATCATCACCGTCTCTGAGTTCGCACGCTTCAAAAGCACCCGTTGATGCTCCCGACGGCACTGAAGCACGGCCAATTGCGCCACACTCTGTCAGCACTTCAACCTCAACCGTAGGATTACCTCTGGAATCAAGAATTTCTCTGGCAACAATCTCTTCAATGGCAATATAATCTTTCATTATTTGTACCTCCTGAAAAAAAGTATTTTTTACAGTATGCACAAAATCTGAATTTTTTATAAATTCAAGGAAATAATAAAAATAAAAAGGAGAAATCAACATGATTAATCACGATACCGTAGAATTATTAAAAGAATGTAATGCAGGAATAAAAATGGGCGTCAACTCAATTGACGATGTGCTGGACAAGGTAAAGGACGAAAATCTCAAGGATATTCTGATACACTCAAAGGAGGAACATCAACAACTGGGAAGCGAAACCCACTCTCTGCTGAACGAATGTGACGAATGTGGAAAAGACCCCAACATAATGGCACAGGGAATGTCATGGCTGAAAACCAACGTAATGCTCGCCATGGAAAACACCGACAAAACCGTTGCCGACCTGATAACAGATGGTTGCGATATGGGAACAAAATCCCTTAACAAATATCTGAATCAATACGAAGCCGCATCTCAGGATGCAAAAGACATTGCAAAAAGACTAATCAAAATCGAAGATAACCTCGCCGCCGAAATGCGTTGCTATCTTTAAGTTACAACACGGGGCTGTTGCACAATGCAACAGCCCCGTGTATTTTACCTTATCACCAGTTTTTCCTTCAAGCCCGAATACCGCATCATAACATTATTATTTGCAACAAACTGCCTCAGAATCTCTTCCTTTCCAACCAGCACCACCAGCTTTTTTGCACGGGTTATGGCGGTATACAAAAGATTTCTTGTCATCAACAGCCGATGGGTATCAAACATAGGCATAATAATAACATCAAATTCGCTGCCCTGACTTTTGTGAACCGTAACAGCATATGCAAGCTCCAGTTCATCAAGACCAAGGAAGTCGTATTCCACCTTTTTATCGTCATCATAAACCACAGTCAGCGTTCGTTTTGGAACATTTATATCGGTCACAAAACCAACATCACCGTTAAAAACCCCCTGACCCTTTTCCAAATCCGAAATCCGTGTCCACTCAAGGTTATAGTTATTCTTATTCTGCATAACCTTGTCACCCACACGAAATGTATAGCTTCCAACGGTCTTTTCTGAAATCCTCTGATTTTTGGGGTTAAGCCGCCCTTGCAAAACCTCGTTCAGATTCTGCACACCGATTGCAGATTTTCTTGTGGGCGTCAGAACCTGAATCTGTGATATGCTGTCAACACCGTATGCCTTGGGCAACCTTGTTTCACAAAGGTCAGCAATCACCTCGCATACCCTGTCGGGCTGGTTGCAGTTAACCAAAAAGAAATCATTGTCCGAATCATTACAAAAGGGCATATCACCCTGATTGATTCTGTGGGCATTCACAACAATCATACTTTCCTTTGCCTGACGAAAGATTTCATTCAAACGAATACACTCCAACGTTTCGCTTTCAATTATATCCTTAAGCACATTCCCTGCCCCAACGGACGGAAGCTGATCGCAGTCTCCCACCATAATCAGTCTTGCCTTTACCGGCAGTGCAAGCAACAGGCTGTTCATAAGCAAAATATCCACCATTGACATTTCATCAACAATCAGAATATCACAGTCAAGTTTATTACGTTCGTTCTTCCCAAAAGTCACGCCCCCGCCCTCAGACGGCATATTTTCAAGAAGCCTGTGAATGGTTTTTGCCTCCATGCCGCAAACCTCCGTCATGCGCTTTGCCGCTCTGCCCGTAGGTGCTGCAAGAGCAATCTTTTTGCCCTGTTTCATCATTATGCTTATAATAGTATTGATTATTGTTGTTTTTCCCGTTCCCGGACCTCCCGTTATAACCATAGCAGAATTTTCAAAGGCTGCAAAAATTGCATTACGCTGCGCCTCCGCAAGAATAATGTCATTAATCGCTTCGGCTTCTTCAATCCACTCATTGATTTCATTGAGTCGGATATCAAACACCGTACTGCTCATTTTCTTCAGGCGCATTGCAACGCCCCGTTCCGCCTCAAAAAAGGTATTAAGATAAACCGCATCAAAATCCTCTTTGTTTTCCAAAACCAGTTCTTCTTTCAGGCACAATTCCGCAATCGCATCTTCAACCTCACCCGAATCCACTTCAAGTAAAGTCTTTGTCTGGGCAACCAAAGTCCCCTTTGGCAAAAAAGTATGTCCGCTCAGGTATCCCGCATTAAGCAGCGTGCTCACAACACCCGAACTCACTCTGGGTGCAAAATTCTGGGGCAAATTCAAAGTTTCGCGAATTTTGTCACAAATTTTAAACGTAAACCCATCAATGACATTAAGTATAAAGGGGTTTTCCGAAACAGCATCAACAACCCTGTCTCCAAAAGTTCTGTACGCCTTCACCGAAAGCCCCGGCGAAACACCAAACCGCTGAAAAAACACAATAATATTTTTAAGCCCCATCTGTTCAACATATCTCTTATAAATATCCTGAGCCTTCGCAGGCGAAATACCTTTAATAATCGAAAGCCGTTCAGGCTCATGCTCAATCACATCAAGAGCATCCTTTCCAAAAGCCTCAACAATTTTCCGAGCCGTACTTTTGCCAACATGAGGCAATAAGCCCGACCCAAGATAAAGCTCAATTTCGCTCTCTGTTTCGGGCATTATCCGTTCATAATACTGAACACTAAACTGTTCGCCGTATTCAGGATGTGATTTCCATTCACCAACAGCCGAAATCTTCTCACCTTCCGAGAGTCCCGGCATATACCCTGTCAAAGTATAAAGGTGTCCGTCAGACGAAACATCACACACAGTATAACCATTGACGGAGTTTTCATATATAACTCCCTCGACCATACCCTCAAGTTTCTTCATCTGCGTTCACCCCAAAATATAATATTGTATTAATTATACATTATTATATCTTTTATGTCAATGAACATATCCACAAAAATGCAGATTATACCATAGCCTCCGCAATCTTCAAAACGAGCTCCTCACCGTATTTATAGCACAAAAGAAATTCAATTGTCTCATCCTCCAGTCCGGACTTTGCCTGAATAATTTCAACAGCTTCTTCAACAGACATATTTTCACCTTCCTTTCTGATTTTATCAAATTCAAAGTTTTTTCCGGGACATTGAGTTGCATTCATATCCCTGTGTAGTTTCACCTCAGCTGACGGAAAAAGCGCCAAAAGATACCCCACCAGCCTTGCCCCTGCTCTGATTTGTTTTTCAGGCATTTTCTCCGTCTCAAAATTCCCCTCAAAACAAATACCAACGCTGCAGGAATTCTGTCCCTGACAATGAGCACCAACAGTCCCAAGAGGCCTGCCCCTGTACACTCTGCCATTCTTTCTCACATAAAAGTGATAGCCAATACCTGTCCATCCCTGTGCCAAGTGCTGTTCGTGTATACTCTCCGCATCACCGTTTCCTGCCCTGTGATGAAGAATAATGTACTTTGTTTCATTCCTCTTTACAAAGGTGCCGTTCCACTTATAATCAGTTTTTATAATGTCCACTCATTCATTCTCCTTGTGCTTCAGAATGTCAATAGCTCTTGTTATAGCCTTTGGAAGGGGAATCCCCATAACCCCTGCATTTTCAACAATTGAAATAACCTCATTTGCAATAAACCCGATTACTGTTGCCGTTTTTATATAGCTTGTCCCAAGAGACACATCAAGTCTGTGTGCAATCATAATAAGCATAAGTGTAATCCCTTTTTTACACAAGCCTCTCCATCCCGCCCGACTGTCCAGACTTCCGTTCATAGACTTGCTGCTTTTATGAAAAACTCCCGCCACAGCAATCCCCATAACAAAATCTATTGTCATAAGAATAATCAGAGTAATTATGTCCTCCGTCCATCCTCCAAACAATTGAGCTATAAACCCTCCAACAATTCCAAGTATCGTACAAATATAATTTTTCATTTCCTTTCTCCTTTCAAATCAGACACCAACGTGTCTGAGATAAGAGATAATAGTGAATAACGAATAGTTATTGTAGAAACGCCTTGCGTTTCTTCCATTTCTCTTCTCTCTTCTCTCTTATCTATTCTCTCATTTCGTTAATCACCTTGAATATCCTCGCATTATTCTTCTCCTCCGCCGCACACAAGCGGTCAAGAATAGCACAAATTTCCGCCCTTGTAATTGGTCTGTCAGGTTCAAAGGTGTTTTCAGATGTGCCGTTAATAAGTCCCGACAAATACATATTCTTCACCGAGCTGTAATACCAGCTGTCCTTTGAAACATCCTCAAAGGGCAACTCAACATGCTCAGAAAAGATTGCACACACCTCATCAATTTCCGATTTGGGAATATATGCGACTCCCTCAACACCAAACTCTCTGCCCCATGAATTCTGGAACTCATAAGCATCCTGCTCGTCATCCCAACCCGTAAGCATAATTGCATGACCCTCGCTGAAGTAATCATAGCTTGCGGCCACAAGCCCGATATTG
>JAFSDN010000034.1 GCA_017436245.1 Clostridia bacterium | reverse complement strand
ATTTCTGCCCACGCAGAGGGCAACACGGTGGATATAGGATTGTTTTATGGAAGTAGTGCAAAATCTTCTGTTAAAATTTTATATAATGAAATTGACGTTACTGTAACTGCTGATGAGGTTTCAGAAGAGGTTGAGTATGGCAGAGAAAAAATACTTGACGAAGAGGGAAATGAGGTTGAAGCCGACAGTGTGGTTTCGGTTGACGGAAAGGAATACAGAGGAAGTATTATTCTAAGAAAAAATTCTGAAGGTTTGTTGACAGTAATAAACAGAGTTGACATCGAAGATTACATAGCATCGGTCACGGCGATTGAAATGTCACCGTCGTTTAATCCTGAGGCATTGAAGGCGCAGGCGGTGTGCGCAAGAACTTATGCTATGAAAAATATGGGCAAGCACAAAAAATATGGTTTTGACCTTTGTTCCAGCACAGATTGTCAGGCATACAAAGGGGTTTCAGCAGAAAGTGAGACCACAACCCTTGCTGCACAGGAAACAAAGGGGCAGATTATGACATACGACGGAGAAGTAATTGATGCGGTATATTCCGCAACAAGCGGAGGATGGACAGAGGACGTAAAAAACGTCTGGGGAAGTGATATTCCGTACCTTGCAGCCGCAGAGGATAAATTTGAAAGCAAGGATGTTTTCGGAAGTTCCTGGGTGAAGGAAATATCTGTGGAAAAAGCGACGGAAATAATGAATGACATGGAATATGAACTTGGTACAGTAACCGACATCATTGTCGAAGAGCAAACAGAGCATGGCGTTGTGACCAAAATGAAGGTTAAGGGAACAAAAGGTGAAAAAGTTTTCAAAAAAGAAAGTTGCAGACTTGCATTCGGGAGTGTTGTTTTAAGCCAGGCTTTTAGCGTGACTCCTGTTTATGATGTGGATGAAACACGACCAAAGCTTTATGCTTATGGAGGCCAGACTATAAGCGGAAAGGTTAGCGTTTTAAGCTTTGACGGAGTATCGGAAATGCTTATGGATACTGTTAATTTGTTGGGTGACAAGCCAAGAAGCTTTACAGACAAGCAAAGCTTGCCTGCAACGGGATTTGTTTTTGAAGGCAGAGGTTACGGACACCTTGTGGGACTTAGCCAGAACGGTGCTAACGGTATGGCTGAAGCTGGGTTTACTTATGATGAAATTTTAAAACATTACTACAAAGGAATTGAACTGAATTGAATTTAAAGGATTTTTATTACGATTTACCCCAAAGATTGATTGCACAGACACCGCTTGCTCAACGTGATTCATCAAAACTTTTGATGCTCAACAAAGAGACAGGTGAGGTTTCGCACGAAGTTTTTCACAATATAATTAATTATCTCAACAAAGGTGATTGTCTTGTCTTAAACGACAGCAGGGTTTTGCCTGCAAGGCTTTTAGGTGTGCGTGAGGACACGGGGTCTCCGATGGAGTTTTTGCTCCTAAGTAGAAAGGAACAAGACGTGTGGGAAGTTATTGTTCGACCGGGCAAAAGAGCGAAACCCGGAAGAAGATTTGTGTTTGGTAACGAGCTTCGTGCAGAGGTGCTTGATATAGTAAACGACGGAAACAGACTTGTTCGTTTTGAATATGACGGATTGTTTGAGAATGTTCTTGACAGACTTGGCGAAATGCCTTTGCCTCCGTATATCACAGAAAAGCTTCAGGACAGAGAGCGTTATCAGACTGTTTATTCAAAGCATGACGGCTCGGCTGCGGCACCTACTGCGGGCTTACATTTTACTAAGGAGCTTTTGGAAAAAATTGAAGAAAAAGGCGTGGATATTGCTTATGTTACGCTACACGTGGGGCTTGGGACATTCCGTCCTGTAAAGGTGGACGTTATCGAAGAGCACAAGATGCACAGTGAATTTTATGTGCTTGACGAGGAAAATGCAAACAAAATTAACATGGCTAAGGAAAACGGCGGAAAGATAATTTCTGTTGGAACGACATCTACTAGAACTTTGGAGACCATTGCTGATGAAAATGGTGTTTTAAAACCATCATCGGGATGGACGGATATTTTTATATATCCACCGTACAAATTCAAGACAGTTGACAAACTGATTACTAATTTTCATCTGCCTGAATCTACACTTTTGATGTTGGTGAGTTCATTGGCAGGCAAGGAAAACATTATGAACGCATACAAGATTGCCATTGAGAATGAATACAGATTTTTCAGCTTTGGCGATGCTATGTTTATCAATTAAAAATGGAGAATTATTATGCTGAAGATACTAAAAACAGAGGGTGCTGCAAGGCTTGGTGAATTTGAAACAGTACACGGAACAATTCATACACCAGTGTTTCAGAATGTAGGGACTTGTGCGGCGATAAAAGGCGGGCTTAGTGCCGAAGATTTGCGCGTGAGTGGATGTCAGGTGGAGCTTTCTAATACATATCATCTGCATCTTCGTCCGGGAGACAAGGTTATAAAACAGCTTGGCGGTTTGCACAAATTTATGAACTGGGACAGACCGATACTAACAGATAGCGGTGGATTTCAGGTGTTTTCTCTTGCGAAGCT
This sequence comes from Clostridia bacterium, assembly GCA_017436245.1. GTDB lineage: Bacteria > Bacillota > Clostridia > Monoglobales > Monoglobaceae > SIG440. Next base: position 354 of record JAFSDN010000034.1, on the reverse strand, counting down.
CCGAAACATAACAGAGGAGGGGGTAACCTTCCAGTCACACATTGACGGCAAGCGCATTTTTATGGGACCAGAGCAGAGTATGCAGATTCAAAGCAATCTTGCATCAACGATAGCTATGGCGTTTGATGAATGTGTGGAAAATCCGTCACCAAGAGATTATGTACAAAAATCAAGTGAAATGACAATTCGTTGGCTTGAAAGATGCAAAAAGGAAATGGTAAGACTGAATTCCCTTGACGATACTATCAACAAAAAACAGATGTTGTTTGGCATAAATCAGGGCGGAACATATGATGACATAAGAATAGAGAATATGAAAAGAATTGCCGAGCTTGACCTTGACGGATATGCAAT
>JAFSDN010000033.1 GCA_017436245.1 Clostridia bacterium | reverse complement strand
TACACAGACATTGAAAAGGGATTCATGAAGCTTGAAATAGATATCATGGACAACAAAATCAATGCGCTGAACTCATCAGTTTCAGACGTATCCACCAATCTCCAATCCACTGTTGACGATATCGAGGAAAACAAGTGGGGAAATAAGATTAGAAAAACTATCGATCAGAACAACTGGTGATTATTATGGTTAAGTGTCAAAATTGCGGTGCGGAAGTTGTTGGGTCAGACTTCTGCTTCAATTGCGGTGAAAAGGTGGAGAAATTCGAAAGCGACTCAAATGTCTGCCCTAAATGCGGTGCAAAAAACAATAGCACAACCCAATTCTGTAAGGAATGCGGCTATAAGTTTGACAGAGGTCCTGCAATGGGCTCTTATGAACAGCAGGAATGGAATGCCCGAAGAAATGAAGTGATTAAAAGATATGATATGCTTGCCGAGGAGTTTGGAATAAAAAATGAGGATTACTTTTTGACAAGTGTCAAAAGATTCAATAAGCTTGAACAGTCAACAACAAAACACCAGTTAACAAATGACGTTGTGGACACTGCATTGTTTGGAGCTCCTGTAAACAGGATTTTTAAAAGATCCCTGGGAAATGAAACAATCATTGACGGATTTTTCCTGATTAAGGAAGATAAGTTCGTTTTCATGGAAATCGATAACCGTGACTGGAAAAAGGTCAATGCAGGGATAAACAACTTCTATTTTGATAAGATAGTTTCAATGAGAGTAACCAAAAGATTAGGTGATGAAAGCAGATATGAGGACATTACCAAAAGGCAATGGACATCAGTTAATGACATTAGAAGGGTTATCCAAAATGATATCCAGTCACTTAAGGCAACAAGATTCAAGGACATGATTGCAAACAACGACAGTGCAGACATGTTTGACAGGCTTTTAATCAAACTGGTCGACAATACTTCCTATGAAATAAGGCTTCCAAGCTATCAGTTCGGTCAAAACCTGATTGATCTGTTTGAAACATTACGGGGAAAGCCTCAAAAGGTAGTTATCGAAAATCCTGTCGCACAACCATCCAAGGCCCAGCAGTTAAAGGAATTCCAGGAACTGCTTGAAAGTGGTGCAATCACCCAGGAAGAATTTGACCACCTTAAAAAGGATTTGTTGTTTGGCTAGGTGAAAAACATGGTTAAATGCAGTCGTTGTGGGGTGGATGTGGCTGATTCATTTACAATATGTCCAAATTGCGGAAATTCATTGGAACAAAAGGAGGCTGAAACTCCCGCACAACCAAATGGCGAGGCCAAATGCAGCAATTGCGGCGCTCCTGTTAATGCCGATGCGGAGTTCTGCTCTTCATGTGGCAGCAGGGTAGAATCATCAGCTGATGAAAACAGATGTCAGTCATGCGGCTCTGAGATTCCTGAAAACGTTCTCTTCTGTCCGACCTGCGGAACAAAGGTAGAGCAAAAACGTCCTCCAAAAATAAACAGGAACTGTCCGAATTGCGGAGCAGACCTTGATGATGGAACAGTGTTCTGTCCTGAATGCGGCACTAGCGTTAAAACCGGCGAAACTAAAAAAGTTGTTCCGACAAATCCAAATCAGAGTTTTGCCGATAAGATAAACCTGAATTCAATAATAAAACCTACAATCGTTACTTTAATCGTTTCAATTGTGCTTTCATCAATAGGATTGCTTATCGGATTTTCATGG
>JAFSDN010000005.1 GCA_017436245.1 Clostridia bacterium | reverse complement strand
GTTTTGAAAGGAATGATTATAAATTATGAAACGAAGTCTCAGACTTCGCAACAACATTGATGCATGGATACTGATGCTTCCCATGGTGGTTATATTGTACCTCTTTGTGTGGAGACCGACGGTTATGGGAACAGTATGGTCCTTCTTCAATATGAAGGCATACACCGTAAAAGACTTTTGCGGACTTGACAACTACATAAAGGTGCTGTCACATACACAGTTTGTGCCGATGCTGTGGAACACGGTGCAGTATGTTTTGTGGTCGTTGGTTATTGGCTTCTTTCCGCCTCTGTTTATTGCAATAATGATAAACGAGATTGTGCATTTCAAGGGCGGATTCAGAGTTCTGATTTACATACCTGCGGTAATTCCCGGAATTGCCGCAATGCTCATGTGGTATTTTATGTATTATCCTGACCATACGGGTCTTCTCAATATGATACTCGGCAAGTTTGGCATAGAGCCTTATCAATGGTTGAATGACCCTGACTTTGTCATTGTGGGAATTATAATCTATTCCACATGGAAGGGCTTTGCAGGCTCAATGCTCCTTTATTATGCATCTCTCCAGAGTGTGTCTGTTGAGATATATGAAGCGGCAATCATAGACGGAGCCGGACCTTTAAAGAGAATGTGGCACGTAACAAGACCTGCAATGGAAGGCTTGCTGCTTCTTAATCTTGTACGTCAGATAATCAGCGTATTTCAGATAATGGAACAGCCCCTTGCCATGACGGGCGGCGGCCCAAACGGTGCCTCAACCTCACTTTCCTATCAGCTTTACCAGTACGGCTTCAACAGCGGAGGTAAGGGAACAGGTCAGGCGATGGCACTTGGTGTAATTATCTTTTTGATACTTATTGTGTTTACCATATTCTACTTCTGGCTTAACAAAAAAGTGGAAGACCGTTATTAAGGAGGAGAAACATAATGAAAAGATTTGAACATAAACAAACGGGAATACTCAGCTCCTCCGATTTAAAGACACCATACGGAAAGTTTTTGTATTGGACATTCTTCACAATCCTTGCGATTGTTGCAGTAGTTGCAGTTGTGCCTGCAATATGGACAATACTCACATCCTTCAAGGACACACAGGAGATATATGCAGCCTTCAGCTTTTTTCCGCAGGACATGAGCTGGGGCAAAATGGCTGAAAGAGTGACGGAATCATGGAATGCTTTGCAACTTGGTGATTCATTCATCAACACAATTGTTCTTTCAATCGGCAGCTTAGTTTTCAGAATAGTTGTGTGCGGATTTGGCGGATATGTGCTTTCAAAGCTTAAACCAACGGGCTCAAAGCTGCTATTTACCTTGGTTGTATGGACAATGATGATGCCCTCGCAGATAAGAATGGTACCAAACTATATATCATATCTTCACTTTCCATTTGCATCGGACAACGGCTTTGGAGTGAACCTTCTTGATACATACTGGCCAATGTGGCTTGGGGCAGGAGCCGATACCTTTTCGGTGCTCTTGTTCAAAAACTCCTTTGATGCCCTTTCAAGCTCATATGTAGAGGCGGCAAAGATAGACGGATGCTCAAACTACGGAGTATTTTTCAGAATAATGCTGCCTCTTGCAATGCCCGTAATTATATACGAATCAATCGGTGTGCTTTCTGCCGCATGGTCAGACTTCTTCACACCCCTTCTTGTGCTTGACAAAAACGCAGTTGTGCCGCTGAAGATATACAGACTTCAAAGCGACACATCTGTTCAGATGAACACTTACTTTATGGCGCTTGTGTTTGCATCAATACCGCCCTTTATAATATTTGCAGTATTCCAGAAGCGAATACTCGGTGGCATCAATATCGGAGGCGTAAAGGGGTAGTTGAAAAAGTAATAAATATGGAAGAGAAATTTATGGCTCATAATTTTGGATGTGAAAACTGGCGAGAATATATTCCAACACCGATTTGTGAAGACAAGCCTGAGTATTTGGAATTTTATGAAAAAGCATGGGAAATTGCTTTCGAACATATAAAGAATATTGATGGAATGCCCCAAACGCCATATATGGATGAGGCTTTTTGTGAAACACAAGTGTGGATATGGGATTCATGCTTTATGTCTCTTTTCTGTAAATATGCAAGAGAAGCTTTTCCGGGTATTGAAACACTTAATAATTTCTATGAGGTGTTATATAACGGCAAAAGCCTGCCCTTGATTATTCCTCAGAGCGACGATTCAAGATGGACAGGCGCTGTTTTGGGAGAACTTTACCAAATTAAGATACATATCGCTGACAATCCACCGCTTTTTGCATGGGTGGAATATGAAAATGCCATGATGAGCGGTGACATTGAACACATAAAAGAGCTTTTATATGAGCACAGATTCTTGCAGAAGCATTATGAATGGATGGAAAATCTTCGTGAAAAAGTAATTCCTGAAGGTGTGCACGTACCTACCTGTCTCATAGCTGAAAAGGACGGTTATAAATGGGAGGGAGGAAGATCCGGTATGGATAATACCCCCAGAGGAAAAATCGGTGAGCACGCCGAAAAACAACGTCCAAACAATCCGGATATGCTGTGGTTGGATGCCATATGTCAACAGGCTCTTGCGGCAAATATGATTTCAAAATTGTTTGCGATTGCAGGTGACAAGGAGCAGGAAGAAGAGTGGAACAACAGGTATTCCGAAAAGAAGGAAATTATAAACCGCCTTTATTGGGATGAAACAGACGGCTTTTATTATGATATTGACTGTGATACCCATGAATTTTACAAGGTTATGACAATTGCCTCTTATTGGACGATGACTGCAGGCGTAGCATCTGAAAAACAGGCAGAATACCTTGTGAAGCATTTGTCAAATCCTGATACCTTTGGTGGGACTGTTCCGTTTGTATCCCTTTCAAGGAGTGACCCTGATTTCAACTCAAAGGGTGGATACTGGAGAGGGTCTGTGTGGCTTCCCACAGCTTATGCTGCCCTTAAAGGCCTTGCCAATTACGGATTTTATAAAGAGGCTCACCGGTTGGCGTACAAGCTTTTTGAGCATATGTACAAAACCTATGTTGAGTTTGAACCTCACACAGTATGGGAATGCTATTCGCCTGAAGAATTTAAGCCTGCACTCAATGAACGCAATGCCAATGAATATGTGCGTCCTGATTTTTGTGGTTGGTCGGCTTTGGGACCAATTTCGGCTTATATAGAATTTGTTATCGGTTTTCATAGGATAGACGCATTTGAAAAAGTTGTGGAATGGGCAAAGCCTGATGCGTTTGAAGGTAAAATCGGCATAAAAAATCTTCGTTTCGGCAAAGTGATAACAGATATTGAAGCATATGGAGGAAAATGTACCGTTAAATCCAATGAACCGTATACTCTTAAAATCAACGAAAAAGAGTATTGCATATTCGTTGGAATAAATGAATTGGATTTGTGACGGCAAAAAATAATCTTTTAATATAAAATATGCATTGATTTATACATTGATTTCCGCAAATAATGCGTATATACTGTAAAAAAGAACTTTATTGAAAGAAACAGGTGAAAAGGCTATGCAAATTATAAAACAAATATCTTCCCTTGAAAAGGTGAGATGCGAAAGTGATATGCGGTATGCTGAGATAAATCGGAAGACCCTTTTAAGAGGAGAGCGTTTTTCTTATCAGATTGCTGCAAAGGATGACCGATATTTTGGAATAACAACCGAGATAGTAGGTAAAATTGAAGTTGAATCATTGCTTGCTCCGTATATTAAAGTTTTTTATGTTGACAATGCAGTTATGGACTGTCCGCTTGATGATGTCAACGCGGCATTTGAAGCCGATTTCATTGCCAAAGAACCGGGGCTTATGCCCGATATACTTGTTCCCATCGAGGAACAGGACAATGTATGGATTGTCAGGTGGCCGGCACGGAGCTTGTGGGTGGAGCTTAATGTGCCTGAGGATATTGAGCCCGGAACATATGACATAAACATAAAGCTCCGCAAGATGGATATGGCCGGCATGGAGCTTGAAGACACTTATGTGTTCACCAAGACAATGACGGTGGAAATTATTGATGCACAGATTGCTCCCCAGAGCCTTATTTACACCAGATGGCTGTATGTTGACTGCATTGCAGATTACCATGGTGTTGCCGTATATTCTGAAAAGCACTGGGAGCTTATTGAAAAGTATATCACTCAGGCCGCGGAGAGCGGCATTAATATGATTCTTGTGCCCGTTCATACGCCGCCTCTTGATACAGCAATAGGGCACACTCGCACCTGTGTTCAGCTGGTGGATATAAAGAAGGAGGGTGATGCATACCACTTCTCCTTTGAAAAATTCCATCGTTTTGTGGAAATATGCAAAAGATGCGGCATCAAATACTATGAAATTGCCCATATGTTTTCACAGTGGGGTGCAAAGTGTGCTCCAAATATTATGGTGGAGGAAGATGGAAAAACCGACTATATGTTTGGATGGCATGTTGCGGCTGACAGCGACCTTTATATAGATTTTCTCAAACAGTATATTGCCGCAATATCCAAGGCGCTTGTTGCCGAGGGTATAGATAAAAATGCTTATTTCCATATTTCTGACGAACCATCCCTTGAAAATATGGAAACCTATAAGAGGGCTTCGGAAATTATTCGTCCTCTGATTGGTGAGAGCAAGACATTTGATGCACTTTCGTCATACGAGTTTTATGAGAAAGGTCTGGTTGAATGTCCTGTTACGGGCATTGCTCATATTCATGAGTTCCTTGACAAAAATATTGAAAATCAGTGGCTATATTATTGCTGTTCGGCTCAGTCGGTATTTTGCAACAGCATTATGGCAATGCCCTCGTCAAGAGTGAGAGTTCTTGGACTTCTTATGTATAAGTATGACATAAAGGGCTTTTTGCATTGGGGCTTGAATTTCTATAACGGACGTATTTCAAAATTCCGTTTGAATCCGTATGTGACAACTTCGGCATACGGGGCATTTCCGTCAGGAGACCCATTTGTGTTATATCCCTCAAAGGACGGTGCATACAGCTCCATAAGAGCAAAGATTATTTATGAGGCAATAGAGGATATGAAAATTTGCCGCACTCTTGAGCGGTACATAGGCAGACAAGCGGTGATTGAAATGCTTGATTCTTATGCAGGGGCTCCCCTTGCTTTTGATGCTTATCCAAAGGGGAATGACTATCTGGAAAGATTACGTAACATAATGACAGATATGATAAAGGACAAGGCATAGGTGGTAACAAAACGCAAAGGAAGAGGTAGGAATACATATGAGGAAATATCTTATACCAAAAGACGGTTATTTTTACAAAGCAAATCTGCACAGTCATTCCAATTTGTCGGACGGACGGCTTTCGCCCGAAGAAATGAAGGCTGAATACAAAAAGAGGGGCTATTCAATACTTGCGGTAAGCGACCATGACTTTTTGCATCGGCACAATGAGCTGACGGAAAAGGACTTTTTGTTGCTGACGGCTTATGAGATAAATATAAAGGATGAAAGCCCCCATGTTCCTTATTGTCTCAAAAAGGTTGTTGACCTTAATCTGATTGCAAAAGATCCAAAGGAGAATAGGCATATTGGCTTTCATCCTCAAACAGTGCAATGGTTGGTTGACAAAGGAGTTTTGACAGAAGAATTAGTAAATTCGGCTGAGTATGCAGGCGAGCTGCGGAAAATGGAGTTTTCGGTTGAAAATATCAATAAAATAATCAAAAGTGCAAATGAAAACGGATTTCTGGTAACAATCAATCACCCCATGTATTCTCTTGTGGATTTCAGAGAATATTCTATGCTGGAGGATGCGTGGGCAATGGAGGTTTACAATCATAGCTGCAAAGTGACTTACGGCAGTGATGACAGCGAAAATATGTTTGAGGATATGTTAAGAAACGGAAAGCCTTTGTTTGCCGTTGCAACGGACGATAATCATAATCACATTGAGGATTCCTTTGGAGGCTTTACGGTTATCAAGGCAAAGAGTCTTGATTATGCATCGGTGATTGAGGCATTGGAAAAAGGTCATTTTTATGCATCAACGGGGCCTGAAATCAATGAGCTTTATATTGAGGGCAAAGGGGTGCATATAAAATGCGGTGCGGCACGGGAGGTTTCAATGCTCACTTTTGGCAGAAAGGGCTTTCTGTGTGCCAATAATGACGGTTCACTGCTGGATTGTGCGGAGTTCCGGATTGAAGAAGATATGAAATATGTGCGGTTCCGTGTGGTTGACAATCAGGGAAGAAAAGCATACACAAATGCTTATTATATCGGGGAGATTTGAGTTATATGAGAAAATATGAAAATTTGAACTGTATACAGGAGAACCGTTTACCTCAGCGTGCATATTATATTCCCGAAAATGAGGATTCCTATATTCCTTTGAACGGAATATGGGACTTTAGTTTTTTTGAACGTGATTATGATGAAAAACCCTCAAAAAGCGGCAAGATTGATGTGCCCTCCTGCTGGCAATGTAGGGGATATGAAAAACCCTATTATACAAACGTGGTATATCCCCACCCTGTTGACCCGCCTTATGTTCCTCAGGACAATCCCATGGGAGTGTATACGCGGACTTTTGAAATAGACGACATTCAAAGACGGCATTATGTTGTGTTTGAAGGCGTTTCTTCCTGTGTTGAGCTTTATATAAATGAAAAATATGTGGGATATTCTCAGGGAAGCCGACTTCAGGCGGAGTTTGATATTTCGGAGTTTGTTGTCTCCGGCGAAAATGAAATATGTGCAAAGGTTCGGAAATGGTGCAGCGGAAGCTATCTTGAAGATCAGGATTGCTTCAGATATAACGGTATTTTCAGGGATATGTATATCCTGTCAAGACCCGAAGGGCACATCAGGGATATTAATATTGTAACAAAGGATAATGTCATTGCGGTTACATATGAAGGCGGCGGAGAAATCAGCTTGTTTGACTGTGACGGTGTTCTTCTTGAAAGAAAAAGCTCGGAGGGAACTGCCGAGTTTGTTGTTGATGCTCCCGTAGAGTGGAATTCTGAAAATCCCTATCTTTATGAGCTGGTATTTGAGTGCAATGGAGAGGTTATCCGCCAGAGTGTGGGATTTGTTGAATACGGTATAAATGAAAGAAGTGCCTTTACGGTAAACGGAGTTGAGGTAAAGCTCAAGGGTGTGAATCACCATGATACCCATCCCCAAAACGGATACACAATGACCGAGGACGAGCTCATTCAGGATTTGAAGCTGATGAAGGAGTTGAACATCAACTGCATAAGAACCTCGCATTATCCGCCACATCCAAAGTTTTTGGAGCATTGCAACCGAATGGGCTTTTATGTTATGGACGAGACCGATATTGAAATTCACGGCTTTATCAATCGCATTGCAGGCGGAACAGGCTATGACTGTCTTGACGGAAGTGATGAATGGATAGGCAATCTTCCTGAATGGAAAGAGTCGTATCTTGAAAGAATTCAAAGAACATATCACAGAGACAAAAACCATCCATGTATTTTTTCATGGTCAACGGGAAACGAAAGCGGATTTTGCCATAATAACGATGAAATGATAAAATGGCTGAGAGAAACAGACAAAAGACGGCTTATCCATTGCGAGGATGCATCAAGAAGTTCCTACGGCTGGTGGGCAGGCGGTCCAAAACAAAATCCTGCTCTGTATACAAGACCGGACATTCATTCCATTATGTATCCGTCGGTTGCAAATTTGCAGGAATATGCCATGAATGAGGACAGGCCCTTGCCTTTCTTTATGTGTGAATACTGTCATGCCATGGGCAACGGCCCCGGTGATGTGAAGGATTATTGGGATGTGATTTACAAATCTCCAAAGCTCATTGGCGGCTGCATCTGGGAATGGACGGACCATACTTTTGTGGAAAACGGCGTACCAAAGTACGGCGGTGACTTTGGAGAGCTGACCCATGACGGAAACTTCTGTGCTGACGGGCTTGTTACTCATGACCGCAAGTTCAAGGCAGGCTCACTCAATGCAAAGTATGCTTATCAGTATGCGGCATTTGAGCTGTGTGGAAATGCTGTTTGCATAACCAATCTTTATGACTTTACAAACTTAAATAAATATATTGTCAGGTTGGATGTTAATGTGGACGGCAAAACAGTTGAGACAAAGGAAGCAAGACTTGCCCTGAACCCCAAAGAAAATGGAATGGTCGAATTTGTTATGCCTGAAAAATGCAGCATCGGTGCTTTTGTTGTGTGCAAAATTCTGGACTCTGAGGGTAAAGATGTTGCCCTTTGGGAAAGCCCTATTCCCGTATGCGTGACAAAGGCGGAAAAAGAATTTATTCCTGCGGTTATTGACGAAAATGGAAATTCCTTTACGGTTAAAACAAACAACATTGTTTATGAAATCTCAAAGAACACCGCAATGCCGGTTAGTATTGTGAAAAACAATGAAGAACAGCTTGCAGAGCATGTCCGCCTGAGTGTATGGCGAGCACCCATTGACAACGAAAGAAACGTTGTGCCAAAATGGGGACACATGAACGGCTGGGAAGGCGAAAATCTTGACCGTATATTCAACAGAGTGTATTCCTTCGAGCTTTCAGACAACTGTCTGACCTTTGAAGGCAGTCTTGCAGGCATCGGAAGAATGCCGTTCCTCAGATATAATCTGAGCTATGAGTTTTTTGAAAGCGGTGAAATGAAGATTAAGCTTGATGCCGGAATAAGTGAAAACTGTATTTGGCTGCCAAGACTGGGCTTTGAGTTTAAGACAGTTTACAAAAACGGAAGGTTCAGCTATTTTGGAAAAGGACCCTATGAAAATTATTGTGACATGAAGCATCACACCACCACAGGATATTTTGAGAGCGATGCCCATATGGAATATGTGCCTTACATTATGCCTCAGGAGCACGGAAATCATACGGAATGTAAAGAACTGCACATTAATGAGGGCTTGGATTTTTATGCGGAGGATAAGTTTGAGATTAACGTTTCAAAATACAGCTCAGAGGCATTGACAAAGGCGTTGCATACCGATGAGCTTAAGGAAAACGGCTTTTTGAATATCCGTATTGACTACAAGAATTCGGGTGTTGGTTCAGGTTCATGCGGGCCTGAGCTTATGAAAAAATACCGACTTGACGAAAAGAAAATAGAATTTGAGTTCACGATTTGTTGATTCGGAAAAAAGAGAGGAATACTATGAAAAGTTTTGAATACAAATTTTTTACAACAAATGAAATAAAGCCCCAAGGCTGGCTGAAAAAACAGCTTGAGATTCAGGCAGAAGGTCTTTGTGGAAATCTGGACAAGGTTTGGCCTGATGTTCGTGACAGTGCGTGGATTGGCGGCAGATGCGAGGGATGGGAAAGAGTCCCCTATTGGCTTGATGGATTTATTCCTCTTGCGTATCTTCTTGAAAATGAAGATATGATTGCCCGGGCAAAAAGATACATAGATGCCATTGTTGCGGCGCAGAATGAAGATGGTTGGATTTGCCCATGCACAGAGGCGGAAAGGGCGGATTACGACACGTGGGCGGTTTTGCTCATTGCAAAGGTGCTTTGCCTTTATTATGACTGCTCAAAGGATGAAAGAATAATTGAGGTAGTGTCAAAATGTTTGAAACAGTTTAATTCTCATATCAACCGAAACACTCTGCGCAACTGGGGTGCGGCACGTTGGTTTGAGGGCTTGATTGCAGTAAAATGGCTTTATGAGAAAACAGGTGAAGAATGGTTGATTGCTCTTGCGAAAAAATTGCGTGTGCAGGGCTTTGACTGGCGTGCTCTTTTTGCAACATATCTTCTTGAGGCTTGCACCGATGAATGGGAGTATTATTCTCATGTGGTTAACATTGCAATGATGCTCAAATCCGAGGCGCTCTGGTCGCTATTTGACGATATTGATGGGGAAGAATTTGCTGATATGGCATTTGAATATCTTGATAAGAATCACGGAATGGCTATCGGACATTTCAGCGGTGACGAGAATATTTCAGGAAACTCACCAATACAGGGTGCAGAGCTTTGCAGCATAGTTGAAATTATGTATTCTCTTGAGCATTTGTTTGCGGTATCGGGAAATCCAAAGTGGCTTGACCGTCTTGAACAGCTTGCTTTCAACTCTTTGCCTGCCGCAATCAGCCCCGATATGTGGTCGCACCAGTATGACCAGATGATAAATCAGGTTGCGTGTTTCCCCATGTCAAAGCAGCCATTCAGAACAAATGATAACACAGCTCATACCTTTGGTCTGGAGCCTCATTTCGGATGCTGTACCGCAAATCACGGTCAGGGCTTTCCGAAATTTACGCTTAGTACATTTATGAAAACGGGGAAAGGAATTGCATCTTGTGCTTTGTCTCCGTCAGTTTTGAAGACTGAAATAGACGGTGTTGGCGTAAAATGTGAGCTTATCACCGAATATCCCTTCCGCAATAATCTCAAATACAGAATTGAAACGGAAAAGGATGTTGAATTTACTTTTTCGGTGAGGATTCCATCATTTGCAAAGTGGGCAATTGTTGACGGGAAAGAGGTAAATTGCGGAGAGTTTGCAGAGGTTGCAAAAGTCTGGAAGGGTACAAGCGAGATTGATGTTGTTCTTGAATTTGAAACCGAAATAATCAAAAGACCCGAAAATATGGTTGTTATTCGTCGAGGTCCGCTTTTTTACTCAATACCCATAAAAGAAAAATGGGAGAAGGTGGAATACATAAGGGACGGCGTGGAACGCACGCATCCATATTGTGACTACTATATTTATCCGCGATCAAAGTGGAATTATGCTCTTGCCTCGGAACATTTTCAAGTGGAAGAAGGTGCGTTTGAAGCACCCTTTAATCCCGATAATCCTCCCCTTTCAATTGTGGCAGAGCTTGCGGAGATTGAATGGGATTTCAACAACGGTCATTGTGACAGATTGCCCGAATCAACCGAGCCAATTGGTGAAATTGAAAAGGTAAGGCTTATACCTTACGGTTGCACAAATCTGAGAATGACAGAAGTTCCCTTTGTGAAAAAACGATGTCGGCATATGGCGTGAATTTATTTAATTTGTTTTATGCAGAAGAACCACGACCGAATGGCTTGGTTGTTTATATGGAAAACCATTGTTCGGATTTAAATGAAATTTGTACTGCGGGAAAGATAAGTGGTGGATAAACTAAATAAATTCTTTAGTCGGTCAAATGTTAGTAAAAATGCAATTTAGGGCGAGTGTCACAAAAAGAAAAACCCCGCAAAGTCTTGTGAACTGCATCAGGGTGAGAAAACAAAATTTTATAAATAAAAATACTTTTGTTAGAAAAATGTCAGAAAGCCCGTCAGCAAAAAGCTGTCTGTAATCGAGCGTAAGTGGTTTAGATTCAGACAGCTTTTTAAACTATATGATTAATGAATTGATAGACTTGTGGAGTGCAATCAATGCTGCACCTCGTTCTGCATAGCCGGAAATCTCCGAGAATTCGATGTGGGTGTTGCAGGCAAGTTTTTTGAGTCGGTAATCAAGCTGTTGTTCGAACAAATGTTTGTGCTTCATCAATGTTCCGGTGAGAATAATTTTGTCGGAACACAATATATTTGATAAATTTTTTATGGTGATTGCAAGGGGTTCAACAAGCATTTCGGTTTCCGATTCGCATACAATGTTTTCCTTCATACAAGGACTTATATATGCCTGAAGACAGCCATTTTGACCGCAAATACAATGCTTCCCGTTGGGGACTACTATGTTATGTGCAATTTCGAAAACACCTTCGCCTTTAATCATTTTTCCGTATAAGGCAACTGCCATGCCGATGCTTTTGTCGATACGGAGAAGGGTGATGTTTTCCTTCTTGTCATATTGAAGATGAGAATAAAGCAGACAGTCGGGGTCATGTTCCAGAAAGACATTAATTCCGAAGGTTTTTTCGAGAATATATCTGAGTGGAACATTTTCCCAACCTTCAACGCCGGGAAACTTTACTGAAATACCGTTTTTATGGTCAACGATACCCTGCATTGCAATTCCAAGTGAAATTATGGAATTCTCCTCAAACTGTTCCGTTATTTCACGAATGAAATCAATAATTCCCGAAAGAAATTCGGCATAATTTTTTTGAGGAGCAGGAGCAGAAATGTTTTCAAGCACCGTCCCTGCCATATTTATTACAATAGCATTGAGACCTGTCAGGTTGATGTCAAGTCCGATGATGAAATTCCGGGAGGTATTGACCGAAAGAAAAGTCGGTGTTCTGCCACTGGTTGTGCCTTTGTCGGATTTTGTTTCGATTATGTAGCCCTTTTCAAGAAGCTTGTTGACGATTTTCGTCATTCCTCCCCAACTGAGTTCGCTGATTTCAGTAATTTCTTTTCTTGAAACAGTACCCTTTTTTTGAATAATATCAAGAACCATGGCACAGTTGGTGTTTACCATATCCTCAAGAGCCAGATACTTTTTCAAACAATCACCTCCGTCAAAAGTCTACAATAAGTATATCATCAAAAGCATTCATTTGTCAAACCTATTTTTGGTAAATATATCTTTCGCCGGGTGCAAACATATGGAACTTCTGATAAGGATTCACGGCATACAATTTGTCAACAAATTCCGCAGGGTTAATGCGGTTGACGTCATAGAGGTCAATGTGGGTGGGAATCAACAAGTCTGCTCCGCAGTTCTTTGCGAGAATTGCGGCTTCGGTGCTGTCAAAGCATCCGATTATGTCCAGAACTTGAGTTCTGAAGTAGTCTCTGCCGTTGACCGGAAGGATGAGAATGTTGCATCCATTCAATCGCTGTTCAAGTCCCTCATAAGGACAGCCGTCACCGCCGTGGAAAAGCTTTGTTTCTCCAAGCTCAAAAATAAAGCCCACTTCGGAATAGTTCCTGTTTTCATCCATATGCAGCTCTTCGTGTGCCGCAGGAATGGCTGTGACCGAGATGTCACCGTCTAAAACCGTTTTTTTGTCGCATTCAAGTCCAATCAGGTTTTCATCTGCAATGCCGTATTTCCTAATCACATCTTTTATTGCCAAAGAGACAATGAATTTTGCTTTTTTGTTTACTCTGGCAATCTCCGACAGCGTCCACGGGTCAGCGTGGTCGAAATGTGCATGGGTGCAAAATACATAGTCAACAAAATCAAGCTCCGATGCACTTATGGGTGCAGGATAGTTCCGAATCCATTTCACATTTTCGCTGCAACAGTTTTTGTCCACATAGTCGCTGAGATAGCCGTCTATGAGAATATATTTTTCATTATGTTTTATTATGAATCCAACCTGTCCAAGATAAAAAAGCCCAATTTGATTTTGGGAAAGTTCAGTATCAATAAAAAAATGTTTGTTCATTTCTATCACCTCTTGACAATTATATCACACCGTGATATAATTGTCAAGAATAAAGTGAAGGAGGAAAGAAAAAATGAAAGCGGCAGTAATTGAAAAACCCGGTGTGATGGGTGTTAAAGAGGTTACGATGCCCGAACCTGCCGAAGGGTTTGTGAGAATCAAGGTTAAGGCAGCGGCGATTTGTGCAACCGACCTTGAAATAGTTGACGGAAATATTGTTGCAAATTATCCAATAACTCCCGGTCATGAGTGGAGTGGGATTGTTGATGCTGTGGTTTCAAAGGAAGATGAACATTGGCTTGGCAAAAGTGTTGTGGGAAGCTCGGATGTGGTATGTCTCAAATGCGAGGCGTGCAGACGTGGTGAGTGGCGTTATTGCGAAAGCTTTGAGGAGATTGGTTTCAAGCGTAACGGTGCATATGCGGAATATATGATTG
Organism: Clostridia bacterium; assembly: GCA_017436245.1. Taxonomy (GTDB): domain Bacteria; phylum Bacillota; class Clostridia; order Monoglobales; family Monoglobaceae; genus SIG440. The sequence goes on along the minus strand of JAFSDN010000005.1, from coordinate 8,093 downwards.
TGCCTGCATACGGACTTTGCGAGAAGGCGGAAAACATTCCATTTGATATTGCCTGTCTTTGCGAGCCGATTGGTGTTGCTCTGGGAACTTTGAAAAAGGCACGTGCAAAAATCGGACAGACTTTGGTGATTTTTGGTGCAGGTTCAATCGGACTTTGTGTCCTTGCGGTTGCAAAGGCAATGGGGCTTCAGAAAATTGTTGTTTGTGCAAGAAGCAAAAATGGCTTTGAGCTTGCAAAAAAGATGGGCGCATATGCCACCATTTCAACCAATGAGGCGAATATTGAAGAAGAGATAAAGAAATATCATCCCCAAGGTACAGACCTGATTGTTGATACAACAGGTGCCGAAAGCTGTATTCAGCAGAGCCTCAGAATGCTGAAAAGAGGCGGAACAATTGCTCTTGCAGGCTACGGCAAGGGAAAGATGATGAACATAAGAATTGACGACATTCACATAAAAAATCTGAAAATGGTGGGTGCCGGCAACAACTGGGATATGCACAAAAAGGCAATGGCACTTATGGCAGACGGCAAGGTGGATGTTTCGGGATTCATCAGCGAAAGACTGAAACTGGAAGATTTTGAAAAAGGACTTGAGGATGCAAGAAAGCGTCCCGATGGTTTTGTCAAGGCGGTTATTGTCAATGAATAAGAGTGTTCTGGGAATTGACCTGGGTACATCTTCGGTGAAGGTTTTGAAATACTCATCTGATGAGCCTCAGGTAACAAGTGAAAAGTATGATGAAATAAGCGTGGACGGCTGGATTTCGGCGTTGACAAGGGCTTTGGGACGCCTTGACCTTTCTGATGTTGTGGCAATCGGTCTTTCCTCTCAGGTTGGAACGTATGTTGTGAACAGAAAAAAAATCATTTCGTGGAACGATGCCGAGGGTTCGGCAGAGCTTGAGGAAATATGCCCAAAGTATGGAAAAGACCTGTTTATGAAGGAAATTTCAATGGTTCATCCAAAGCTGATTTCATATCCCATACCAAGACTTTTGTCTATAAAACGAAAGTTTGGTGAAGTTGGTGAAATATGTCAGCCCAAGGAAAAGATAATGGAGTTCCTGACGGGAAACAGCTTTTCCGACAAATATTCATGGCGTGGACTTTGCAATATGGAATCCGGGAATTACAGCGACTTTTTCCTCGGTGAACTGGGCATAGAGAGAAAGGTTCTTCCGAAGCTGAAGAATATTTTTTCGGAATGTGGCAGAATCAGGGAGGAAGTCGCTGAAAAAACAGGCCTGAGGAAGGGCACACCTGTTTTCAACGGTCTGAATGATTTTTATGCATCACTTCTGGGCATGGGTATTCTTGAAGAAAATCAGGTGTTTGATATTACCGGAACAAGCGAACATATGGGAGTGATAAAGTCCAATGTTGATTCCGAAACTATGCTGGTTTCAAGTGAGTATTTCGGGAAATCGGTTAATTACGGCGTTACGGCGGCAAGCGGACCATCCCTTGATTTTGGGATGAAAAATTTCGGGTTTGAGGATTTGGATTGGGTGCTATGCAGAAATGCACCCATTTTCACTCCTTATCTCAGGGGTGAACGTGCGCCCGTGTTTGATGCGGATGCATCGGGAACATTTTTTGGAATCAAGGCAGATACAACAAAACAGGAGCTTGCTTATTCTGTTTTGGAGGGTGTTGCATTCAGTATTTATCACATATATGAACTGTTGATGGATGAAAAGTGCGGCGGAGTTACGGTCAGCGGCGGTGCTTCAAAAAATCTGCTTCTGAACAGCATCAAGGCAACGCTTTTTGATTCGGAGGTATCAACCCTTAAAATTGCTGATACTTCGGCTTTGGGGGCTTGTGTTGTTGCAGCGGTTGGAAACGGAATGTACGGCAGTGTCAAAAGGGTGGTTTCGGATATGGTCAAAAAGGACTGCACCTATAAGCCCAATCCAAACCGTGAGCTGTTGCTGAAAAGATTTGAGATATACAAAGAAATCTATCCTGCATTAAAGGATAAATATAAAAGGTTAAAGGAGACAGAAAAATGAGTTGTGTTATATTTGGCGCAGGAAAAATTGCAAGAGGATTTATCGGACATTTACTTTATCTCAGCGATATTCCCTTTGTTTTTGTTGAAAAGGTTGATGCACTTTGTGACCTTATTAATGAACGGGGGGAATATACGGTAAACATTCTGGGTAATGAAAAGGAAAATTGTGTTGTGAAAAATGCGAAGGCATTGAAGTTTTCGCAAGCCGATGAGATTGCAAAGGCAATAGCCGATGCGGATGCGGTGTTCAATGCCGTGGGCGGCAAAAACCTTGCGGAGATTGTTCCTTTCATGGCAAAGGGCATTGAAGAAAAGGCAAAAAAGGGCGGAAAGATAAACTTTATCACCTGCGAAAACTGGAAAAAGCCTGCGGATATTCTTCGTGAAGGTATTTCGGAGATTATTTCGGATGATGCGAAGGAATATTTTGAAAATAATGTGGGAATAACCGAAGCTGTTATCATGAGAAGTGCCATTGAATCAAGCAAGGAGCTTCTTGAAAAAGACCCCCTTGTTGTGAATGTTCAGAATTTCTGGGAGCTTCCCCTTGATGCATCAAGATTAAAAGGTGAGCTTCCTGACATAAAGGGTGTCAAGCTCATTGATGAATTTACGGGATTTCTGGAAAGAAAGTTCTATACATACAATGCGGCAAACGGAACCACTTCATTTGTGGGAGCACTTTTCGGCTTTGAAAAAATTGCTGATGCGGCACATGATGAAAGAATACTGAAAATTCTTGACGGTGTATATAAAGAAACCGCAAAGGCACTTTCAATCAAGCACGGAATTGATTATGATGACCAGTGGGCTTTCACAAGAACGTCCCTCAACAAGCTTCAGGATTATACCATTGTGGACTTTATTGAACGAAACGCCCGTGATCCATTGCGTAAGCTGGGCCCCGATGACCGTCTGGTGGGTTCTGCAAGGCTGGTTGAATCCTGCGGAATTGTTCCCGAAAATCTGTGTCTTGCAATTGCGGCGGCAATGTACTATACCTGCGATACCGACGAATTTGCGGTGAAGCTGGGTGAAATGCGAAGAAATGAAGGAATTGACTATATTCTTGAAAATGTGTGCAAGCTTGACCCCAATGGCTCAATCGGCATGCTTGTGAAGGAGAAAATTGAACTTTTGAAAAAGGAGGGCTACATCAATGAGTAAGATTACAATTATTGGTGCTGGAAAAACAGGAAGAGGCTTTGTGGGCAGACTGATGGCAGAGGCAGGCGTTTTTGTTCAGTATATTGACAAGGATTCAGAGCTTGTGGACAGAATGACGGAAAAAGGCTCTTTTGATGTGAACTTTTTCGGAAATGTCCGTGAAAAGATTACCGTGTCGGATTTTGAAATAACCAATTGGGAAAATGCAGATTTTTCGGATACAGAGCTGATTTTTGTTTCGGTTTGCGGCCCAAATCTCAAGGATGTGGGTGCTGAACTGAAGAAAAGACTCAAATCGGATAGACATTACTACATAATAACCTGCGAAAATGCGTCAAAGCCGTCAAAAACCCTGAAGGATGCAATTGACCTCCCAAACGTTTCGGTCAGCGAAGCAACGGTGTTCTGCACAACAATCGAGGATGGCAGACTTGATATAAATTCTGAGAATTATCCCTACCTGCAATGTGATGCAGAGCTTCTTGAAGGCTATATTCCTGAGATAAAGAGCGTGAAGCCTGTTGAAAACTTCGGGAACTTCCTCACAAGAAAGCTGTTTACCTATAATGCGGCAAGCTGTATAATTGCATATCTTGGCTGGAAAAAGGGTTACACCGATTACGGTCAGGCGGCAAATGATGAGGAGATACTCGAACTTCTTGACAAGAACTATGAAATTACAAACCGTGTGCTGTGCAAAGAATTTGGCTATGACGAAAAGGATCAGGCAGAATTTGCACTTTTGTCAAGAAATAAGTTCACCGATACAACAATTGTTGATACTGTTGCAAGAAATGCGCGTCAGCCCCAACGTAAGCTTGGTAAGGCGGAACGCATAATCGGCCCCATGCTTGTTATTGACAAGTATGGCGAGGATACCTCTGTTCTTGAACAGACGGCGGCTGTTATGCTTATGTATACAAATGATGGTGAGGAAGAATGGGATGAAATAAGAAACAGCAATACTACCGGCGAAATTCTTGAAAAGATTTGTGGTCTTGAAAAAGGGAGCAAGCTGTATAACGGTATTCTGGAATATTATAATAAAATGAGTTAATAACAAAAATACAGACCGGCATTAATGTGTCGGTCTGTATTTTGTTATAGTGCTTAAAATTATCAATTATTTTCTTATGCTTATTCCGTACAATAGTGGGAAAAAGTTTTTATTTATACAACGCATACGGAGATGTTTAATTTCTTTGCTGTTGTCAGTTTTTATGCAACCAAGATTAATTAGGTACTGTTCCCAGTTTTTGTCGTAAGAGAAAGTTATAATCCGCTGACTGTTTGCGGCAATGGGATTTATTCTTGACGAACCGTGAAGGAGGGTTGCGGTTGTAATATCATAACCATTCTTCATTTTGTGAACATCGGTGCTGCCATCAGCGTATTCAATAATGTATTCTGCCACATCTTCGCCATATTCACTTTCGATGGGAAAACCTACAGGCATACTTGTGTTTCCGATAACGAATATTTCCTGAACATTGTCATTTACGGGTATAACAAGCTCGTTTTCGGAAAGGACAAAAGGCTTGCGGGCAAGGCTTACGGGCATATTGCCTATATGAAAAACACTTTCAGGAAGAATGGGACCGATTTTGATATTTCTTACCGAACGTAATGTATAATCCTTGATTGGTCTGACTGCGTCATTCAGCATATCTTCCCATGCTTTTTCCTGATATTCGACAGATTCCAAAGAAATAGAATTTAATTCGCCCTCAGGTAAATTAATGTTTTCGATATGCATAGAGTTGCCTGCAAATATCTGAGGTATTTTTAACTTGGCGAATTCTTCGATGAAAATGTGAAGATTCGGTGTAGGATTTCTGTACATATCAACAAGCCCTTCGTGAAGGACACCATCAACACAAGCGGGTTCACCGCGGTTAAAGTCATAAGTTTCTGCCCATTCCCAAAAAACAGCACCTGCAAGAACAGGACTGTCTTCAGGGTTCTTAGCGAGAGTTACTATTGTTTGAATAAACTCTCTGAAAAGGCGTTCATTGCGGTCACAGTAATATCCGCCCCATTCGGTGAAGAGTAATGGCATTTCTGTAAGAAATTCAGTACTTTCGATAATACGGTCAACAGTAGGAGAATAGGGGTGCATTGTATAAAAATCAAAACCGCATTTGAGAAAATTCTCTTTTGTCATTTCCAAATCCATACAGTTTGCACCTGAAACCATATGATAGGGGTCGGTTTTTCTTGCCAACTCAGCAGAATCCTTTAGAAATTCCAAAGTAAATCTACATTCGTTGAAACTGAGCCAGAATGCAATACTGATGTGATTTCTGTCACGTTTTATTGTCCCTTCGAGAGCTTTCAATGCACCGTTGCACGTTTCTTTGTTTTTCATATCGGACCACCAAAGCCCCGGTTCCTCGGAAACAAGTAAGCCTATTTTATCGGCTATTTCGATAACTTTTTTGTTGTGAGGATAGTGGACAAGACGTACATAATTGCATCCTGATGCCTTTATCATCTTCATATCTCGGAGAAGCTCTTCTTCGGAATAGGTGTGTCCTTTGTCTCCAAATAAATCATGTTTGTTCACACCGAGAATAAAGAACGGTTTTCCGTTAAGATAAAACCTCTTTCCTTTTACGGAGAAATCTTTGAATCCTACATTCTGTGTGAGGGAATCCATGCGTTTTCCGTTAATATACAGGCTGCATTCAAGTGTGTATAAGTATGGGGTGTCAGGAGACCACAAATTCGGTTTGTTCAGACAGAATACAGGTGTGCCGTCGGCAGGTGCAATGTCTTTGCAGACAATATCTCCTCGTGCATCTTTAAGAATAACATTAAGCTCAGCACTTTCATTTTTTGTGTCTGTTTTGTAATCAACGTAGCATTCGGCCTTGCTGAAGTCTTCGGAAAGTACAGTGTGCCAGATTATCTCGGATATAATGGAATCGTTCGTATATTCAATATATACGTTGCGTATAATTCCGCTGTAGTTTTCCCAGCCGGCAGAAGGGCCAAAGGGAAGTCCCATATCTTGAATTTCAACCAACAAACAGTTATTTTTGTCTTTTAGAATGTCCGTAATTTCTATTCTGTGTTCGATGTAAGGGGAAAGCTCACCCAAAAATATGCCGTTCAGTTCAACTGTTGCGTTATAGGTAATTCCTTCAAAAACCAGAAAAGCTCTGGATTCTTTTTGTTCGGCATTGAATCTGAGAACGCACTCGCTCAGTCCAACGCATAAATCGGAATAGGGAACTATCTTTTTGGTGAAATTTCCTTTGCCTATTCTGTAATCCCACCAGCCGTTAAGTAATTGTTTTTTTCGCATCGGTAAACCTCCGTTTCTGGTTGAAATTTTATTTAAATGCTATGGAATAAAGTTCTGCATCGCACATTTCAAATTCAAGACGTACGGTTTTTTCGTTGAGCGCAGATAAGTCTTTGTCAAAGTCAATGACTCTTGCGGTGGAGTCGCCAAAAATTTCACAGCTTGTATAGCCTTCAAGTGGTACAGCGTGTTCGTCAAGAAATTTTACCACTATACCACCTCTTGCAGAGGTTCTGAAATTCATTTCAAGTTCTTTTCCGTTGAAGGTGAAAGGCTTTGTGCGGAGTTTTTTGCCATTGTAATCGGCTTTGTATGAAGCAAAACCGTCTTTTCGGTATACATAGCGAACAAAAACTTCGGGGATGTCCGAAAAATGATTGTCGGGGGCATATACCGAAATTTCTGTATCTTTGCCCCCAAAACGGCTTTTGGTTTCTATGCATCCGATTGCGGGATAGCAATCGCCATACACCCAGTTGTAGTCATGTTCGGGGCCGGGCAACATACAGGCTTCGTCAAATCTTGTCCATCTTAAGCCATCACGGGAACTCATAAACACGCAGTCCGTAACTGTCAGACCAATTCGGGGGTGAACCTCCATAAGTTTGCGTCTTTGTTCTTTTCCGCAAAGTCTGTCATAGTTTTTTGTCCAGTCGTGGCGTTCAACATATCTGGTGGGAAAGCCAATATAGTATCTGTCATCAAAGATATAGGGACTTATGCAGCTTGTGTAAAGGGGATAATCCTCTGCGCCGCTAAAGTCAATCCTCACAGGCTCGCTCCAATGTTCAAAATCATCGGATTCGGTTATGCGGATATTGCGGCAAATGCCTTCGTTGAATCTTTTACATTCGGATTCGGGTTTTTTGTGTCTGCCTCTGAAGTAGCAGATGTATTTTTTTCGGTGTCTGTCCCAGTAAATTATGTTCAGGGAGTCGCAGTCTTTGGTTGTTTCAATGGGTTTGTATGGAGTGAAGTGTATTCCGTCAGCAGAGATGAGGCACATCAGATAACCGCCTTCGCCGTGAACATTTTTGGTCGACCAGCTTGCAACTGCTTTGTACTTTTGTTCGGGAGGACAGGCGGGGTTTTCGTCCTTCATAACAAAGAAGTTGTCCCAGTCGTTTGTGCTTCGGTCGAACAAAATATTGGTATTGAAATCACCCTGATGCGCACAAATACCAAGATTAGGCTTTGTCCAGTTTATTCCGTCTGTACTTTCAGCATAACAAATGTATGATTGAAAATTATCATTTTTGGGCAGATGTTCGGGGAAAAGAGTAAGGTAATACATACGGTAAATCCCGTCATCGTGCAGAATATTGTTATACGCAATTGAGCCTTTTCCCTCCCACGGTGAGTCAAAACGCAGGCAAGTACCGACCCTTTCGGGTCTGTTTGACGAAAGGATCGCATCCGAATGCATTGTATCAACCAGATATTCGTCCCAAAATGGCTGTAATCCTTCAAGATGTAACATAATATACACCAACCTTTTCTGTTATAAATAGTAAATATATTATAAATCAAGCAAAAGTATTTTTCAATTTACAAATAAGACATTATACAAAAAAACAGGTACTAAAAATTAATTT
>JAFSDN010000032.1 GCA_017436245.1 Clostridia bacterium | reverse complement strand
TGAGACGCTATGATTTAGACCCCGCGGTCCTGGACCAAAGATTTCCTGTTTTTCGCAGAGAGCGAGATTCTGCCGGGAATTGGTACAGCTTGTTCTCGAAGGGAGGCAGTTCTGTGGTAGTTGCTGCCGGTCAATGGAAATTGATGCTCCCGCTATTGTCCGGTTTGAATGATGAGTTGAAGGCCAAAATCGAAGAGCTTGAGAAACAAGGAAAATTCGTTTGTGCTTTAGCAAGCGATGTAATGGATTTTATCCCTGCAAAATTAGATGTTGATACATTGTTCGGTTCGATGTCGTTGATTGCTCTGTTGGTTTTCGATGTGGTCATTGATGAGGAAACGGAAACCGTTATATCCAGATTTCAAAAAGTCGGAACGGAAGTGTTATTGAACAGCCGATACTCCGTAATGTTTGGCAAGCAGTTGGCGGAGCTTTATCACATTAAATTGGCGGATGAATCCTCAAATCAAGCAATTGGATTTTCGAATCCTCAATATTTAGAGAGCGGACCGGCTGTATATGATTGTGCTCCGCAAAATGTCAGGGCACAAGCGTCGGTTGTTATAGCCGTCGGCATAAAGGCGCAATCAGTCATCTATCGGATTAAGTGTTTGTTTTGTGGATTGAGACGGTGCTTGAATTTTTTGTCGATTGTCGGTGTTGCTGTCGTGCTGGCTTCGATGCTGCATTTTTTGATGGGCTATGATGTTGAAAAACTTATATTCCCGCTGATTCCATTGCCTCTTTGTCTGTTGATTCCTGCCTATTATTTGATGGAAACAACGCGAAATTGTGCGCAGTACAACCGTAGCTATTTTCTGGGCTCGTTTTGTGCATTCAGCACCATTGCAACGGTGTGTATGGGATTTGAAACTTCGGGCTTGTGTTTGTCGCTTTCTTTCGTATTGCTTTCTGCGTATCTTTTGGTTTCAGCACATGCTTACCGAAAAATCAATCCGAAGGACATAATTGCATTGGCATTGCTCTTTGCTTTTACTTTGATTCCGTGGGTGCTTTTGGGAACATCGGATTGGCTTCCTGCGGCAGTATTGGCATTGTTTCCCGCAATTGGTGCTTTTTTGCTTGACTTATTCTATTAAAATAAGAAAATATCATCGAAATTTTTCATATTCGATGGTATTTTCTTTTTTTATGTTGTATAATGAAGATGATAATTTATAGGAGTGAATAAATATGTCTCAAGAAAACGTACAACAAGATCTTGTTGTTGGCAAGAACAATGTGACGGAGCTGTTAATGTCCGAACAAACGGTTGATCGGGTTTTGCTTGCGGGCGATCCCAAAAACAAGAATTATAAAAAAATCGTTGCGCTTTGTAAGGATAAGGGCGTGCCGATTGTTCACACGGATATGAGCGCAATCAATCGCAAGGCTCCGAATATGAATCATCAGGGTATTATTGCGTTTTGTGCGCAAAAGGAGTATGTGAGCGTCGAGGAGATTCTTTCAATCGCAGAACAGCGCGGTGAAGCGCCGTTTATAATTATTGCGGATGAGATTGTTGATCCCCATAACCTCGGCGCAATCCTTCGCTCCGCCGATGCGTTTGGCGCACATGGTGTTATTATTTCAAAACGACGCGCAGTCGGTCTCACACCTTCTGTTGCAAAAGCCAGCGGAGGTGCAATTCATTATGTTCCCGTAGCACGGGTGGCCAACCTTGTGCAAGCGGTTGAAGAATTGAAAGAAAAGAATATATGGGTTTACGGTTGCGATATGGCGGGGAAAAACGTGTATTATCAGCAGGATTATTCCGGCGGTGTTGCCTTGATTGTCGGTAGCGAAGAGGTTGGTATTTCGCGTCTTTTGCGTGAACAATGTGATTTCTTTGTTCGCATTCCGATGAAGGGAAAAATCTCTTGCTTGAACGCCTCTGTTGCAGCGTCTGTTATTATGCAGGAAGTATCTAAACAACGAACACGGGAGGAAGCTAACCTTGAGTGAACCGAGAACCGCTCTGGATGAGGTGTTCGCAAAAATCGACGAGATTCAAAAAGAATCACAGTTGGTGGAAGATGCGAAGCGCTTGATTGAGAATAATGAAATATCGTATGATGATAAAACCAAAAACTCGGTCGTAGATGAAGATCTTTTTGATAAAATCAAAACCAATAAAAGCATCCCTCTTGAAACGTCCGAACCTTCAACGGTAAAATCGACCATTCGTCGATTGTT
>JAFSDN010000031.1 GCA_017436245.1 Clostridia bacterium | reverse complement strand
GTACAATCATCCTGATATTTAATGTTCAGGCAACAAGGATTTACAAAAATCGTCGTTGACTGCGTTTGCGGACAACGGCAGAAAGGTTGAGGCTATATATGAAAAAAATAATGGTTGCGTTTGTGCTGGCTACGGTGATTGTCTGTATGTCTGGGCAGCTTGTCTTTGCGGATGCCCCGATTACATATACGGTTGATTATGATGCCACAAAGGACAGCTTCTTTGTTTCGGGAGCTGTTGATGATGAAAAAGGAAATATTCCTCTTCTGCTTGTTGTGTCCGAAAATGCTGACGGAGACTTTGTTGCAGCGTATCAGACCATTGCGGTTAAAGGCGAAGACGGGGTGGAATTTATTTTTGATGAGGTAAAATTGCCTTTTGATGCCGTGACAGGCGAATATAAATTTGTTGTAAGCAGAGAAGGCTACAGTGCCACAGAAACCGAAGTGAAGAAATATCTTTCTTTGGCGGACAAGCGAGTATTCATCAGTGAGGTTAACAGCCTTATCGCTGAGGGCGGTGACGGATTATACGGCAAGGTTTTGGAAAGAGCTGCTGAGTTTGGAATTTCTGAATCAGAGCTTAAAGATTTGGATAATGATGCTCAGACTGTATTTGATAATTTTATGCCGATAACGCAATATACCGTTCCTGATGCGGATTTTGAAGATAATGCTGAAAAAACAGAAGTGCTTTTTGATGCCTGCAGGAGTTTTAAAGAGGATGTTGATAAGGCTATGATTTTTGCCTCGTTGGCAAATGTAAAGAATCAGGCTACGCTGGATTTCTGGATTACAAAGTATTTCAAGGCCTTGAAAATGCACGGGGATGATACCGAAACGCCCTACGATGAGAGCAAAATTTATGCGTATCTTGATGATGTGCAGAAGTCCGAAACCTTTGTTGACAGAATTTCGGACTATAACACTCCGTCTGATATGGCAGAACTGAAGAACTATATTTATGAATCAATTCTTTTGTCTGCTGTTGAGGTGTTGCCGTCAGGAAACACATATACTATAATTAAGGACTTTCCGTCTTTGATTGTGGTGAACAAATCAAAGCTTGCAAAGCTTTCCACGGATGCTCAGGGACAGATTTATGTGAAGGTGGCAAAAAAGTATTACAGAACCTTTGATGATTTGGCAGAGGCTTTTGATGCTGAAGTTATAGCGAGGCTTGGTGAGTCAAAAGATAAAGGAAGCTCCGGAAGCGGCGGCGGAAGTGGCTGGGGCGGCGGAAGCGGCGGCGGTCATTCGGTGATTGTCAATAACGGTGCCGCACAACCGTCAAAACCGGCTGAAGCCAAAGGCTTTGAGGATATTTCGGGCGTTCCGTGGGCAACAGATGCAATTTTGTATCTTGCAGAAAAAGGCATTATAAATGGAAAAACGGCAAATTTATTTGCTCCGGATGATTTTATTACAAGAGCAGAATTTGTAAAAATTCTGACCATGGCTCTTAAAAAGGAAATTAATGTTACAGAAAAATCTTCCTTTGTTGATGTTGTTGAGGGTTCATGGTATGCGCCATATGTTGCAATGGCTGAAAAACAGAAGCTGGTTTTGGGGAATGAACAAAATATGTTTATGCCCGATGCAGGTATTACAAGACAGGATATGGCGGTTATACTCCACAGAGCGTTTAAAACTGAAATTAAGAATAAGCCGTTGGCTTTTAATGACGAAGAGCTTATAAGCGGCTATGCTGTTGAGGCTGTTGAGGCTTTGACTGCGGCAGGGGTTATAAACGGCACAGGAAATAATATGTTTTCCCCTCTTGATGGCGCCACAAGGGCTCAGGCGGCGGTTATGATTTACAATTTGATAAAATAAAGGAAGTATCTTTTAAATATTATGTGGTGGGGAGTGTCACAGATTGTACGCACTGAATAATGAAATCAAAGCAATCACAAAGGGGGCCATGGAACTTGAATATATATCAGCAGAATGTGAAAATGGCGAAGTAATTGAATTTTCGGCTGACAGCAGCTTTGAAATTGCCAAAGCTGCAGATTCAATTACGGCGAGAACGGGCGTGAAGGACTGCATCATAAAAATGAGTCTGTTCAATGACGGGGAAAACATTCTGAGAACTGAGATTGATGTGGAAGAGTGCTTGGTAAAGATTATAAAAATCAGCAGTTGCTTTAAAATTTGCAAAAACTACGGTTGGTGCTTCAAAACGGACGGACTTTGGAGCGGTGTTGAAAAAGTTGCGGATATTGCTGATACCGTAATTAATCAGAATTTTTGTGGGTTATTTGATGAAAGTGGCATTGGCACAACATTTATGAACAAAATTCCCTCAAAGTTTTACTCGGAAATCCGTTTTGAAAAAAAGGAATCCGGTGTTTTTGTGGTGCTTGAAACAAGGATACCTCATTCCTTTGAAGGGACGAAAAGAAGCGAAGTCTTTAATATTGCAATTGATATGCCCTATACCCGGGCGCTGAAAAATAATGCAGAAAAGTATGCAATTGAAAAAGATTGGGAAAGTCCGGTGGGCTGGAGCAGTTGGGATTACTATTTCACATCGGTTGATGAGGCTGCTGTGCGTGAAAATACGGACTTTATTGCAAATGACGAGGTTTTGTCAAAAAAAATCAAGTACATTTCAATTGATGACGGCTGGCAACAGCGGGAAGGTGACTGGAGAGAAGGCTGCAGATTCCCAAGGGGTCTGGAAAGAACCGCTCAGTATATAAAGGATTCAGGCTTTGTTCCGGGAATTTGGATTTCACCGCTGAGACTGCATATTCTTTGCGGAACGGTTATGCGCAGAAACGAATTTCTTTTAAAGGATAAAGACGGAAACTATGTAATCAAGGATGAGATGTTTGTGCTTGACCCCACACATCCCGATGGAGAAAGGTTTTTGAGGGAAACCTTCACGTATCTGAAAGAAAAAGGCTTTGACTTTTTTAAGCTTGACTATCTTGACTATATTTTGTCCGCAGACAGATTTTATAATAAGAATTGCGGACACTATGATGCTTTAAGAAGACTTTTGGAGATTGTCAGGGAATGTGTTGGTGAAGAAAGTCATATCATGGGTTGTAATTTACCCTATGGAACAGGCGGAGAAAATATAAATTCAAGAAGAACGGGCTTTGACATTCACAACACATGGAAGAATCTGTGGAGAGCTGTGCGGAGCTATTATCCGCAGTTTGCATCCCACAGACGGATATATCAAAATGACATTGATTATCTGGTAGTGCGAGGAAAAGATACCTCGGACGAGGAAAAACGAAATGTTTTGCTCGTTGGAATGTACAGCGGCGATTTGTCAGGAAAAAACGATTGGGATTTTTCCTATGAAGAAGCAAAGCTCTGGTGTACTTTGACTTTGGCATCCGGAACCTCGGTGATTCTTGGTGACAGGCTTGGAACGCTTAATGAAACGGGGCTGGAGCTTGTAAAAACGGTGCTTGAATATGCGGATTTTGAAGCGGCGGAGCCTCTTTGTAATCTGAATGAAATTCCTGAGGTCTGGTACAAAAAGTCCGATAACAGTCTGTATTTTATGAATTTCAGCAACGAAAAAAGAGAATATAATATAGAAATTCCCAACATAAATTCAGAGCAAATATATTTTGATATATATACAAACAAAGAGTACCGTACAGACAAAGGGTATTTAAAAATCAATATAGCACCAAAAGAGAGTTTAGCGTTAAAATGTAAGAGGGGAAATGTTCTATGAAAAGCAATAACAAAATGTGGGCGATATTGGTGCATTTAAGCATGAGTATGTGGTATGAAAAGTATGATGAACTGCCGTTTGATGATGGAATGTGGGATTATATAGTTGAAGAAAGTGCAAAGGTAGGGGTCAATACCATAGTTTTGGATGTTGGTGACGGCATAGAATTTGGAAGTCATCCTGAAATTGCCTGCAAAGGTGCATGGACGCGCGGCAGAGTTCGCAAAGAGGTTGCAAGATGCAAAAATCTGGGCATTGCTTTGATTCCAAAATTGAATTTTGCAACACATCACGACATTTGGCTTGGACCGTATCACAGAATGGTTTCGACGCCTGAATACTACCGTGTTTGTGATGATTTGATTAAGGAGGTATACGAGCTTTTTGACCATCCCGAATATATCCATATAGGTATGGATGAAGAGGATGAAAAGCACGTCAGAAAGGATGAGCTTGCGGTTTACCGTCAGGGTGAACTCTTCTGGCATGACATAAGGTTTTATGTTGACAGTGTGGCAGATACGGGGGCGAAAGCGTGGATGTGGTCTTGCCCGCTTTTTGACCACCCTGAGGAATATAAGAAGCATTTTGAACCCGATGAGGTGATTCTTTCGCCCTGGTATTACAATGCTTTGCGCAAGGAACACTGGACTCCTGTTTCCTCACGTCAGGAATATGTTACATATTATAACGAAGGTGACTATGCAAAAATGGGTATTGAATATGTTGAGCAGGACCCGTTTCTTGTGAATTTCAGAAATCTGGCACTTCCGCTTATGGAGGAAGGGTATCTTTATGTGCCCTGTGCATCTGTAATTAATAAGTGTGACTATAATACCTCTGATTTGGTGGAGTATTTCAGGGATAACGCTCCCGACAATCAGATTGTGGGATATATAACAGCCCCATGGTACAAAACAATGCCTGAATTCAAAGAGAATTTTGGGCAATCATTCAGATTTTTAAAAGAGGCAAAGGAAAAGTTTTATGAATAAGTATAATTTGGTGGTTGCGGGCGGTGGGCTTGCGGGAGTTGCGGCGGCTGTGAGCGGTGCAAGACAGGGCCTGAGTGTTTTGCTTGTTGAAAAGTCAGGCTGGCTGGGCGGAGCGATGTCCAATTGTCTTGTATATCCGTTTATGCCCTATTGGACCACAAAAAACGGTGAGAAAAAGTATTTGTCCCAGGGGATATTTGCCGAGATGCTTGAAAGACAGAAAAAATATGATGACATAAAATCGGATATATATTACAGTCCTGAATATTTCAAGCTTATACTTGACGATATGGTTGAGGAGAGCGGAGTGGAGACTCTTTTTCACACAACGCTTTTTAAGGTCAGCACCAAGGAAAAGAAAATTTTATCTGTTTCGCTGGCGGTCAAGTCGGGTGTTCTTGAGGTTGAGGCAGATTACTTTGTTGATGCCACAGGCGATGGCGACCTCTTTGCCTTTGCCGGCTGTGATTTTCAGCTTGGACGGGAAAGGGACAATTTGTGTCAGCCCATGACCACGTGTTTCAGGATGGATAAGGTTGACGAGGAGCTTTTTGACAGGGAAATTGAACAAATTCAAGAGCTCTACAAGGAATATCAGCAACGGGGTGAGCTTTTAAACCCAAGAGAAAACATATTGTATTTTAAAAATCTTGGACAGGGTATAATTCATTTTAACACCACAAGGGTTGTAAAGCACGACCCAACCAATCCCTTTGATGTAAGCCGTGCTGAAATGCTTGCCAGAAAACAGATTTTTGAGCTGGTGGATTTTTTGAAGAAAAATTCCAGAGCCTTTGAAAACAGCACAGTAATTTCCGTTGCGGCGGATATAGGTGTGAGAGAAAGCCGCAAGCTGAAGGGCGAACATATTCTGACAGCAGAGGAGCTGAAGAATTGTACAGTGTTTGAAGATTCCATTATGCTTGGCAATTATGAAATTGATATTCACAATCCTGAAGGAACGGGAACAAACCTTTACTACTTCAAAAGCGGAGAGTATTATACGGTTCCGTACAGATGTCTTGTTCCAAAGGAATATGACAATTTGTTGGTTGCAGGAAGATGTATTTCTGCAACTCATGAGGCGCAGGCATCTATAAGGATTATACCGTTTTGTGCTTGTATGGGACAGGCTGCCGGATTGGCAGTTTCAATAGCCCACAGAAATAATTGTTCGGTTAAGATGATTGACACAACGGAACTCCAACAGCTTATTTCAAAAAACGGCGGAGTGTGTCAGGCGTTTTGATTTAAAAAGAAAAGCGGATTGACATCAAAACATTAAAAGGAGTGGACGCATATGAAAAAAACTAAGGTGGGGCAAGCTAAAACCGGAGTAATTTCAACCAAGCGTAAATTATTTAAAAAATATCGCACATTATATCTGCTGCTGATACCGGGACTTTTGAGTGTATTTGTGTTTGCATACTGCACCTTTCCGGGCCTTATAATAGCATTTAAGGATTATAATATGTTCAGGGGAATATTTGGCAGTCCATGGGCGGGTTTTGTATATTTCAAAGAAATTTTCACCTTGCCTGAATTTTCGGGGTCAATCTGGAACACCTTGAAATTGAGCTTCTGGAATTTGCTTCTGGGACAGTCAACCCCTCTTGTTTTTGCTTTGCTTCTCAATGAAGTCAGAAACATAAAGTATAAGAGGGTGATACAAACCATAAGTTATCTTCCGCATTTTTTGTCAACAATGGCTATCATCGGTATGTCATATGCTCTCTTTTCAACTTATGGAATTGTTAATGATGTGCGTGTGGCAATGTTCGGTGAAGAAACGGAGCGAGTTAAATTTCTTGCACAGCAATGGTTCTTTGTTCCCAATATTGTCGGAACAACAACCTGGGCAGGATTTGGCTGGGGTTCAATCAT
>JAFSDN010000030.1 GCA_017436245.1 Clostridia bacterium | reverse complement strand
GAGCGTCTGGCACCGGAGCGTTTTGAGCTGTTGATGAAGGCCTCAAAAAGAGTTTCTGACCGGGGTCAGATTGAGAAGTTTGTGGCGGAAAAACCGTATGTTGACAGCTTTTGCCGTTTTATGGCTTTGAAGTCTGCCAACGGCAATGCTGAATGGCAGAAGTGGACGGTGGATGCTTATGACAAAGATGAGTTTTTTATGTGGCAATTCATTCAGTTTGAATTTTTTACCCAATGGGCTGAAATCAAGAAATATGCCAATGAAAAGGGCATTGGAATAATCGGAGACATTCCCTTTTATGTTTCGCCCGACAGCGCCGATGTCTGGGCAAACCGTGAAATGTTTCAGCTTGACAGCAAGGGCTATCCAACCTTTGTTGCAGGAGTGCCGCCCGATTATTTTTCAGAGGACGGTCAGCTTTGGGGAAATCCCCTTTATGACTGGCAAAAAATGAAAGCTGACGGCTACAAATGGTGGATTGACCGCGTGAAGTTTATGCTGGAAATTTTTGACGGACTCCGAATTGACCATTTTCGGGCTTTTGAGGCTTACTGGGCGGTGGATGCCAACGAAACTACGGCAAAAAACGGTGAATGGCGAAAGGGCCCACAAATGGATTTGGTTGCAAAAATCCGTGATGTGGCAGGGGAAAAGCTGATTATTGCCGAGGATTTGGGGCTAATCACAAAAGAGGTTGAGGAGCTTGTTGAACAGAGCGGATTCCCCGGAATGAGGGTTTTTCAGTTTGGATTTTTTGGCGGTGAGTCAACTCACAGACCCCACAACTACAAGGAAAACTGCATTGCCTATGCAGGAACACATGACAACAACACTCTTTTGGGCTATCTTTGGGAGCTGGACGACAACAGCCGCCGTGAGATGCTTGAATACTGCGGCTATACGGATTCTGACTGGACTCAGGGCTTGCCTGCAATGATTCGCACAATATGGCAGAGCAGTGCGGGAACGGTTATGTTCACCATTCAGGATTTGCTTGGCTACGGCTCGGATACAAGGCTGAATTTCCCCGGCAGAGCCGAAAACAACTGGCGCTACCGTGTCACAGAGGAACAGCTTCGGTCTGTTGACAAGGCAAGGTTCAAAAGGCTGAATGAACTTTATTTCAGAATTTAAAATACATACGACAGATTTGGAACAATTTTCAAATCTGTCTTTTTTGTTTGTATACAATTGAAAAATATGCAGATAATAGAAAAAACAAAGATGCTTCGGCAGGCTCAGCATTACGGGAGTGGGTTCTTCGGGGCAGCGTAGGCAGGTCATTCTGAGCCAAAGGCGAAGAATCCTTAGTACATTTAAAACAAAGGGAGCGCAAATGTATGAATAATTCAAATCAGGAATATCTTGATTATATTGAAAAAAACTCGCCAAAAAGCAAGCTGTGGCGGAATATGCTTCTTGCTTTTTTGGTTGGCGGCGGTATTTGCACAATCGGGCAGGGAATTGGAGATATTTATGAAAAAGTGTGGGGGCTCAATGAGGAGAGCGTCAAAAATGCCGTGCCAATAACCATGATTTTTCTGGGAGCTTTGTTCACCGGCTTCAATCTTTATCACAAGCTGGCAAAGTTTGCAGGTGCAGGAACTCTTGTTCCCATAACGGGCTTTGCCAATGCGGTTGTGTCGCCTGCCATTGAGTTCAAAAAAGAGGGCTATGTTCTTGGGGTTGCGGCAAAGATGTTTACCATTGCCGGCCCTGTTCTGGTTTACGGTATCAATGCGGCAATTGCCGTGGGGATGCTTGGGTATCTGATGGGATATTGAGCCTGAATAATATGAAAGGATTGAGATAATGCAAAAAAGATTGGGAGCACAGACGGTTCGGTTTCAGTCGCCCGTGAGCTTTCTGGCAACGGCAAGCGTTGCAGGTCAAAAAGAGGCTCAGGGGCCTTTGTCGAAATATTTTGACGTTATTATGGAAAATGCAGAGTGGGGCGAGGAAACATGGGAGAAAACCGAAAGCAAGATGCAAAAGCACGCCCTTATGCGTGCTGTGGAAAAGAGCGGAATTGATGTTAAGGACATCAACTATCTCTTTGCGGGGGATTTGCTTAATCAGTGCATAAGCTCAACCTTTGGGCTTATGGATTTTGGTATTCCGTTCATGGGGGTATACGGTGCCTGCTCCACCATGGCTGAAACAATCGGGCTTTCGGCAATGGCAATTGACGGAGGCTTTGCAAATATTTCGGCGGCGGTTACGTCAAGCCACTTTTGCACCGCCGAGCGACAGTATCGGAATCCTCTGGAGTATGGCGGTCAGCGTACCCCAACGGCACAATGGACCGTGACGGGTTCGGGGGCGGCAATTCTTTCGGGCACGGGTCAGGGACCTTTTGTTACCCATTTTACCTCAGGCAGAATTGTGGATTTTGGGGTGAGCGATGCAAACAACATGGGTGCGGCAATGGCACCTGCGGCAGCAGATACTCTTTCGGCTCACTTCAGGGAAACAGGAAGAAATCCCGATTTTTATGACCTGATTCTTTCGGGGGACTTGGGGATGGTGGGAAAGGCGGCACTTATTGACCTGATGTATGAAAAAGGATACATGATTTCAAAAAACTATGACGATTGCGGATGCATGATTTTTGATATTGAAAAACAGGACGTTCATGCAGGTGGTTCAGGCTGCGGATGCCTTGCTTCAACCTTTTGCGGTTATGTTATGGATATGATAAAGATGGGAGAAATAAAAAATATTCTGATTATGGGCACAGGAGCTTTGCTCAGCCAGACTTCATCCCTTCAGGGGGAAACAATTCCGTCGGTGGCACATGTTGTTGCAATTTCAACAGAAAGGAACAGATTATGATTATGGATTATGTGAATGCTTTTTGGGTTGGGGGCTTGATATGCGTTGTTGCTCAGATTCTTATTGACAAAACAAAAATGACCCCTGCAAGAATCCTTACAAGTTTTGTGGTTGCAGGGGTGGTTCTGGGCAGTTTTGGGATTTATGACAAGCTTATTGATTTTGCCGGAGCAGGGGCGACCGTACCCATTGTGGGCTTTGGGAATACCCTTGTGAAAGGAGTTATGAAAGGAATCAGGGAGGAGGGCTTTCTTGGGGTTTTCACAGGCGGAATCGGTGCGGCGGCAGGTGGAATTGCCGCATCAATATTTTTTGGCTTTTTGGCCTCGGTTATATTCAATGCAAAGCAAAAGTGAATGATTTGAGAAATTATTTTTTCTCTGATTCTATTTTACTGCGTTCAGCCATTATTTCTGCCTCTAACCTAATAAGGTCCCAAAGGGCTGCATTTATCTCCTTCAGCTTGTCTTCAGCAGAAGTTTTATTGTTTTCTGACATAATAAACACCTCGTAAATATGCTAAATTTTTGAAATGTATATACAGTTTAACATAACCGTATATACATTTCAATATTTATGGTGCAAATTTGTCTAAAATAACGGTAAAATGTTAAAAAAGGGGGCAGGTATATGGATGTTCTTACAAGATTAAATGAGTTACTAAAACAAAATAACTGGTCTCGATACCGTTTGGCAAAGGAATGTGGATTATCCGAGGAAACCTTGACCAACATTTTCAGACGTGGAACAATGCCCACTCTCGGTACGTTGCAAATTATTTGTGAAGGGTTTAAAATATCTTTATCTCAATTTTTTGCAGAAGATGAAATGATTGAAATGAGTGCCGAAATGAAAGAGCTTTTTGATAACTGGAAATTTCTTACGCCAAAACAGAAGGATGCAGTTTTGGGAGTTATAAAAGCAATGAAAAGTGATACCGATTCATAAAACGGAAGTGAAATACGATGTACGATTTTGGGTTAACTTTAAGGGAAATCAGAAAAAAGAAATTACTGACGCAAAAACGTTTGGCAGAGTTGATTGGAGTTACTGAAACTGTAATAAGTAAATATGAAGCAAACATTTCTTATCCGCCTTTTGAGGGTTTGAGAGCCTTGTCGGCAGTTTTGGGTGTTTCTTTGGATGAGCTTTGCGGAACAGAAGCTAAGGAAACGGTTTCGGTTTATAATATCTCAAAGGAACAGCAACAGCTTGTGAGAAGTCTGGTTGAAGAATTCCGAAGAAGCAATGAACGGTTGAACAAAAAGCTCACTGCCGAGCAGTATGAGCTGATTGGAAAAATTACGGCAGAGTTTACGGAATAGGGAAAAATGGATTTGAGGGGACGATTACCTATATCCTAAGGTTATGGATATTGTCATTCTGAACGTAGTGAAGAATCTTTGTGACAAATAAGATTCTTCGACATCGCCTTACGGCTGCGCTCAGAATGACATTTTTGTATATATGTTTACTTTAATGATGGTAGGGACGACCAATCTTCATTTTTTTACAAAAATAAAAAAGCACATAAAAATTTTGTTTTTCCTCTTGCAAAAACTTTTATAAAATAGTATAATAAATTTAATTATATGTAAACTGAGGGGAGTGTTTGCGTTTGAAGGAAATTGACAATCTGGAAATGGAGAAACAACGGGATTTTATTCATAAAATTCGCATGGAAAATACCTTGGCAAACAGGCGTCCTCTTGCCTTTGTTGAAACCTACGGCTGTGCTCAGAACGAAAATGATTCGGAGCATCTCAAGGGTATGCTTGGCGACATGGGTTACGGCTTTTGTGACAATGCAGAAGAGGCTGACCTTGTTTTGTACAACACCTGTGCTGTTCGTGAAAATGCCGAGCTGAGAGTTTTTGGAAATCTTGGTGCGCTGAAGCATCTGAAAAGGAAAAAGCCGTCCATGATTATTGGCGTTTGCGGTTGCATGATTCAGCAGGAGCATATAGCCGAGCAGATAAGGAAAAAATATAAACACGTTGATTTGGTTTTTGGAACTCATGTTGTGTATCGCTTTCCTCAGCTTTTGAGCCAGGTTCTTGCTGACGGACGTGTGATTGACATTGAGGACAGCGAGGGTCGGATTTTTGAGGGAGTTACGTCGGTTCGTGACGGGCTTCCCCTTGCAAAGATTCCCATTATGTACGGTTGCAATAACTTTTGCACATATTGCATTGTGCCTTATGTCAGAGGCAGAGAACGCAGCAGGAGTTTGGAAAATATATTGAATGAAGTCCGTGAGGTTGCGGCAGAGGGCTACAAGGAGGTTATGCTTCTTGGGCAGAACGTCAATTCCTACGGGAAGGATTTGGAGGATGGACTGAATTTTGCACAGCTTCTTTCGGAGGTATGCAGAATTGAAGGCATTGAGCGGATTCGCTTTATGACTTCGCATCCAAAGGACATTTCGGACGAGTTGATTGAGGTTATGGCATCCG
>JAFSDN010000029.1 GCA_017436245.1 Clostridia bacterium | reverse complement strand
TACAAAAGGTCCGAGCCATGGGGCACAAGGTATATATCTGCACGGGAAGGTCTGCGGCATATCTGCCGGCCATGATTGATTATGAAAAATATTTTGATGGTGTGATTACGGGTGCGGGTGCGAGGATTGCCATGGACGGTGAGGTTGTTTTTTGCAGCCATGTGAGCTTTGATGCAATTAAGCGTTTTTGTGATTTTTCTCACGATAAGCCCAATATAAGTATACTTGAAGGAACAGAAGCGATGTTTTGCTTTGGTGATGACGGCATAGAACGCTACAATTGCGTGAAATTAACTGCCGATAATGTTTACAAGCTGGTTAACGAAAAGACCAGAGTTGAAAAATTTGCCATTACGGGAGTGGTTGACCCACGGCTTTCGAATGTTATGGGTGAGGACTTTATTGTTATGCAGCACAGCGAATATGCAGAGGTGTTGCAAAGGGGTTGCAGTAAATCAAAGGCGATGCTCTTTGTTCTTGAGAGGCTTGGACTGCCGAAGAAAAATTCTGTTGCCATGGGTGACAGCATGAACGATTTTGATATGATTGAACAGGCGGGAATTGGTGTTGCAATGGGCAATGCAATCAGAGAATTGAAAGGCATTGCGGATATGACAACCGAAGATGTTAACCATGCCGGTGTGGCGGTTGCTCTTGAAAAAATTTTTGATTTGAAATAAGAGGGATTTTATGAATAAAAAAATGCTTTTTGTGCTAAATCCAACCTCCGGGAAGGGTCAAATCAAAGGCTCTTTTCTTGAAATTGTTGATTTGTTTGTGAGCAATGACTGGGATGTTCAGACAAGAACCACGCAATGCCGTGATGATGCATATGAGTATGTACGCAATCACGGAAAGGATTTTGAAATGGTTGTTGTTGCAGGTGGAGACGGGACCTTGAGTGAAGCAATCAGAGGTCTTATGGCGCTGAAAAGAAGTGACAGACCCGTACTTGGATATATTCCCGCAGGCTCCACAAACGACTTTGCCTCCAATATGAAGATTTCAAAGGATATGCTGGAGGCGGCAAAGGGTGTTATGGATGGCAGACCGTTTAAATGCGATATAGGAACGTTCAACGGCAAGAATTTTATTTATGTTGCGGCGTTTGGTGCGTTTACGGATGTTTCATATGACACTTCACAGCAAATGAAAAATGTCCTTGGTCATTCGGCATACATTATTGAAGGTGCAAAACGCCTTCCAAAGCTTAAAACCTACAAAATGAAGGTGGCTTATGACGGCGGTGTGTATGAGGATGAATTTCTTTACGGCTCGGTTTCAAACACGAATTACATAGCGGGACTGAAGGCTGAAAAGGCATTTGAGGCTCAGTTCAATGACGGGCTTCTGGAGGTTGTTCTTGTGAAAAAGCCCCAGAATGTTCTTCAGTTTCAGCAACTGCTGATGAAGCTTGTTGCAAGGAATCTGGATTATGAGTTGTTTATTACCTTCAAGACAGATAAGGTTGTTTTTGAAGCCGAGGAAGAAGTGAGCTGGACTCTGGACGGTGAGTTTGGCGGTTCGGTTGAAAGGGCCGAAATGATTGATGAAAAAGAGGCGATTACCCTTCTTTTGAATGATGAATAATTGAAGCAAAGGACTGGTTATATGGAAAAAACCCCATTATCTATGAGAAAGCATATTGCCATATTCGGGCGGACAAATGCAGGAAAGTCATCGCTGTTTAATGCTTTGCTTGGTCAGGATGTTTCCATTGTTTCAGATGTCAGCGGAACAACCACCGACCCGGTTGTTCGGGCAATGGAGCTGATTCCCTACGGACCTGTTGCGGTTATTGACACAGCAGGACTTGGTGATGTGACGGAGCTTGGTGCGGCAAGGGAGCAAAAGACAAAGGATATTATGATGCGAACCGATCTTGTTTTGCTTGTCAGCGATGTCAGAGATGAAACAGAGGTTGACTTTGATTTTGGAAAAACTCCTGTGCTGAGAGTTTACACAAAGTGCGACATTGCGGATAAAACCACGGTTGAAAATAAAAAGCAGAGTCGGGCACAGGATATTTTTTTGGACGGATATTCGGAAGAAGACCTGAAAGAGCTGAAAGCAAGGATTGTTGAAGAACTTGGAAAGCAGACCTCGGATACGGAAACGCTCCTTGGTAATATTGTTCCCGAAAGAGGCTGTGTTGTTCTTGTTATTCCAATTGACGATGCGGCTCCAAAGGGCAGAATTATTCTTCCTCAGGTGCAAACCATAAGGGACTGTCTTGACAACAACATCAGAGCCGTGGTTACAACGGTTGAAGCCCTGAGTCAGACTCTTGCGGAATTGCCACGGGTTGACCTTGTGGTTACCGATTCCCAGGCGTTTGGTGAGGTTGGTGAGATTGTGCCCCAAAACATTCCGCTAACGTCATTTTCCATGCTTCTTGCAAATCAGAAGGGGCGCATAGAACAGCTTATAAGGGGAACTGAAATAATAAATTCACTTGTTGACGGTGACGAAATTCTGATGCTTGAGGCGTGTACACACAATACAACCCATGATGATATAGGTCGGGTAAAAATCCCCAATTTATTGCAGAAGAAGACGGGCAAAAAGCTGTGTTTTACGCATATTTCGGGACATGATTTTCCTGAAGACCTTCAAAAGTACAAACTTGTTATTCAATGCGGCGGATGTATGATTAACAAAAAGACCATTCAAAACCGCCTTGAGTTGTTTGAAAAAAAGGGAGTTCCTGTAACAAATTATGGTGTCGTGCTTGCGTATCTGACGGGGATTCTTGAACGTGCAGGGAAAATTTTTATAAATAAATAATATAAAACGGAGGATGAAAAATGGAAACAACATTGGTAGTTATGGCAGCAGGTATGGGAAGTCGGTACGGTGGACTCAAGCAGATGGAACCAATTGGTCCGGGCGGAGAATTTCTTATGGATTTTTCGGCGTTTGATGCAAAAATGGCAGGCTTTTCAAAGGTTGTCTTTGTGATAAAAAAAGAAATGGAAGAAGATTTTACCCGTATTGTTGCAAACCGTGTTAAAAAGTATATGGAAGTTGAATATGTTTTTCAGGAAATGGACAGTCTTCCCGAAGGCAGAATCAAGCCCTGGGGAACAGGCCATGCCATACTTTGTTGCAAAGATGTTGTGAAAACTCCTTTTGCAATAATAAACGCTGATGACTATTATGGTAGAAAGGCGTATGAGGTGCTGAACAACTGGCTCAGAAGTAAGCCTGAGGGTGAAATGGCACTTGTTGGATATGACCTTGCAAGAACAACAAGTGAAAACGGTACAGTTACACGCGGTGTTTGCAAAATTGAAAACGGCTACCTCAGCGGAATCCGTGAAACAAAGGGCATCAGTGGATTTTCATATTGTGAAGACGGCGAAACTGTTCACAGCCTTCCGGAGGACAGTATTGTTTCCATGAATATGTGGGGTTTCGGTACTGAAATATTTGATTATCTTGAAAGAGAGTTTGAGATATTCAAAAACGAAAAGGATATTATGAAGGATGAATTCCTCATTCCCATTGTGGTTGATATTCTGATAAAGAAAGGCGAAGCAAAGGTGAAGGTTCTTCACAGTCCTGACCGTTGGTATGGCATGACATACCGCGAGGATAAGGAAGTTGTGATGCAGGCAATGAAGGAATTTTGCAAGCAGGGAATGTATAATGGAATTTCGTAGGCTTCTTTGCTTAGCTTGTGTTTGCTCGATGCATTTGGTTAAATAAGCAGTAAAATTAACGTCATATGTATAATTGACATTTGTATACTAACTGCCGATGATGATGGCGGCAACGGCAAGAACAAGTGCCAGAAAATTTTCAGGAGGGAACTTTTCTTTGAAGATGAATCCGGAAAGCAGAGCTGCGCCCACAAGTCCCAATGCAGTAGTTGTGACCGAATATACAGAAGCAGACATTTCTTTTAGGATAATGATTGACAGCAGGGAAATACTCTGGGAAAAGAAACAGCGAACAGCTATGTTCGCAATTTGCTTTATATCGAGCATGGATGGTTTTTCTTGTTTTTTTAGCTTGTATTGTGTGGCGAGAAAAAGCAGTGCTGTTCCGGTAAGGGTAAGGATAATTACGTTTGTAATGAAAAAATACGAGAAGTTGTCAACCACGTATTTGTTTCTGGCATAAAGCTGTGACAGAATCGTCGGCAGTCCCGAATATAAAATATATATGAGACATATTACAAGTCCTTTTTTTGTCAGTCCGAAGGATTGGTTGCGTAAAATCGGAACCGTAAGGGCAGAAAGGATACATATTATTGAAATGATGAGACGGAGCGTCAGCGGTTCGTTAAAGAAAATAATTCCGAATACTGTGGGTGCAATAATTGATCCCGATGCTGACACTATACTTATAAGAGAAATGGAAACACAGGAATATGCAATATATTGAAGCGTCAGGGATATAATTGAAAAAAGTGCACAAACTGCTGCAAAAACAAATGTTGCCAAATTTATGTTTATAACAAACCTGTTTGCAAAAAACAAAAATACACAGGCAATCAGTGCGTTGAAAAAATTGTATTGAATAATATTATAAATTCCAAGTCTGAACTTTTGTTGAAAGACCTTTGCAAGAACTGTGGAAAAGAGATTTATGCATATTATAATTCCGATTAATGAGTATGGTGACAAGTCAAACACTTCCTTTCTGTCCTAAATTTTATCAAAAATGTCTTTACAAAGCAAGACAGATTAAGTATAATTATAGACAAATTGAGATTTTTTTGATATGGAGCTGTAGCTATGAGTTTGCCTAGAGATTATTTTATGGTCAGAGAAAACGACTTGAATTGTTTTCTTCATATAAACCCCGAGCTTGAAATCGTTTATGTGAAGAAGGGACCCTTTCATATCAAAAGCGAAAACGGAGAAATGACCCTTAATGACAATGAGGCGACAGTGATTTTGCCGTATCGCCTTCATAGCTTCAGTCATAGGACGGGAGCTGATGCGAAGATATTACTGTTTTCCTATTCCATCGCTGAAGAGTTTTACAAGAATTACAGAGCCGTTCAAATGAAAAATGACAGATTCACCGTTTCTCCGGTGCTGGAAAATTACATTCAGCAGGGACTTTCGGACGCAATCCAGAATAAAAGTGTTTTTGCAATCAAAAGTATATTTTTTCCTCTTGTTGCGGAATATTTGAAGAATAATGAATGCGTGGGACGTGCAAATGCTGGTACAAACGAGGTTTGTGAAATTGTTGATTACATATCAGATAAGGTAACAGAAGGTATTACAGCGGATGATGTTGCTAAAGAATTGGGGATAAGCAAAACAAGAATAAACCGGGTTTTCAGAGAATGTCTCGGAATAGGCTTTAATGAGTTTATTACGGTTGTACGGATTGAAAAGGCATATAATATGCTGCTGAGTACGGATTTGAATGTGACG
Organism: Clostridia bacterium; assembly: GCA_017436245.1. Lineage (GTDB taxonomy): Bacteria > Bacillota > Clostridia > Monoglobales > Monoglobaceae > SIG440. The sequence goes on along the minus strand of JAFSDN010000029.1, from coordinate 7,631 downwards.
GAAATTGCATATTTATGCAGTTTTGGCAGTGTACGTAATTTTAACCGCAGTTTTATGAAAATAATCGGATGTACTCCCAGTCGGCTGCGAAAAATGGGAGGAAATCGGTTTAATATATATGAAGAGTATTAATAAATGAATATATCAGAAAAAAATTGCAAAAATACACTTTACATTGCAATTTTTTTTTGTTATACTGTATTTTGTGGAAAAGTAGGAATAAGTTACTATATGTAGTAATCAAGGAAATATAAACGGAGGTATTTGCAAAAGTGTGTGCAAAGAGTTATAACGATGACAGTATTGTGTCTTTGAAAGGTGCCGACAGAGTAAGAAAACGTCCGGCGGTTATTTTTGGTTCGGACGGAATTGAGGGCTGTCAGCATTCGGTTTTTGAAATTCTTTCAAACTCCATTGACGAAGCCCGTGAAGGTCACGGAAAGTTGATTATTGTCCGTCGTTTCCTGGATTTGTCGGTGGAGGTCGAGGACCAGGGGCGAGGAATCCCCGTGGATTACAACCAGAGAGAAGAACGGTTCAACTGGGAGCTTGTGTTCTGCGAAATGTATGCAGGGGGTAAATATGCCAATAATTCGGGCGAGAACTATGAGTTCAGTCTGGGTCTGAACGGTCTTGGTACCTGCGCAACCCAGTACAGCTCGGAGTATATGGATGTTGAAATTATGCGTGACGGGCACAAGTTTGAACTGCATTTTGAAAAGGGTGAAAATGTTGGCGGATTGACCAAAACTCCATTCAAACACCGTCATACAGGCTCGAAAATCAAATGGAAGCCCGACAGAGAGGTTTTTACGGATATTGACATTCCTCTTGAATATTACCTTGATGTTATGAAAAAGCAGGCGGTTGTTAACTCAGGTGTCAAGTTTGTTCTTTGCAACGAAACCGCACCCGGAAAGTTCGAAGAATTTGAGTTTTATTATGACAACGGAATTGTTGACTACCTGAAAGAGCTTTCGGCAGGCAAGGAAAAAACCGCACCTTACTACATTGAAGCCGAGCGTCGTGGTCGTGACCGTGAAGACAAGGAAGATTATAAGGTGAAGATGAGCTTTGCCTTTTGCTTCAATAATGATGTGAACGCAATTGAATATTATCACAATTCCAGCTTTCTGGAATACGGCGGTTCGCCCGATAAAGCGGTGAGAAACGCCTTTGTGTATGCAATTGACAAATATCTGAAGGCAAACAACAAATATGTGAAGAATGAGGCAAAAATTCTCTTTGCCGATGTTCAGGACAGCCTTTGCCTTATCAGTAACTCCTTTTCAACAATGACCAGCTATGAGAATCAGACCAAAAAGGCAATTACCAACAAGTTCATTCAGGAAGCAATGACAGAATTCCTCCGTGAACAACTGGATATTTATTTTATTGAAAACAAGATGGATGCCGAGAAAATTTCCGAGCAGGTTCTCATCAACAAGCGAAGTCGTGAAACGGCAGAGAAAACAAGAACATCCCTGAAAAAGAAGCTTGATGTGAAGATGGATGCGGTGAACCGTGTCAAAAAGTTTGTTGACTGCCGAAGCAAGGATGTTGACCGCCGTGAGGTCTACATCGTGGAAGGTGATTCGGCTCTTGGCTCCTGTAAGCAGGGACGTGACAGTGAGTTTCAGGCAATTATGGCAATCAGAGGAAAAATCCTCAACTGCCTGAAAGCGGATTATGACCGTATTTTCAAAAGTGATGTTATTGTTGATTTGCTGAAGGTTCTTGGTTGCGGTGTTGAAATAAATGCAAAGCAGAACAAGGAGCTGAGCTCCTTTGATATAAACAATCTCAGATGGAATAAGGTTATAATCTGTACCGATGCCGATGTGGACGGCTTCCAGATACGGACACTTGTTTTAACCATGCTGTACAGGCTTACGCCCACATTGATTAATGAGGGATATGTTTATATTGCCGAGTCTCCCCTTTATGAAATCACCTGCAAGGACAAAACATACTTTGCCTTTGACGAAAAGGAAAAAACCGATATTCTGGCAAAACTTGAGGGCAAGAAATATACAATTCAGCGAAGCAAGGGTCTTGGTGAAAACCAGCCCGAAATGATGTGGGAAACAACCATGAATCCCGAAACACGCCGTTTGATTAAGGTTATGCCCGAAGATGTTGAAAGAACAAAGGAAGTGTTTGAGCTTTTGCTGGGTGATAATCTTGCAGGCAGAAAAGAACATATTGCCGAACACGGACATGAATATATTGACTTGATTGATGTAATGTAAGAATTAGTTGAGGAGGAAAAAAGATTGGCTAAAAATCCAATTATCGAACTTCAGAATATAACCGAAACTCTGGAAACAAACTATATGCCCTATGCCATGAGCGTTATTGTTTCAAGAGCCATTCCCGAGATTGACGGCTTCAAGCCCGCCCACAGAAAGCTGCTCTACACCATGTATAAAATGGGGTTGATTGGCGGCGGACGAACAAAGTCTGCCAATGTTGTTGGACAGACAATGAAGCTGAATCCCCACGGTGATGCGGCAATATATGAAACCATGGTACGTCTCACCGAAGGTCATCAGGCGCTTTTGCATCCACTTGTGGATTCAAAGGGTAACTTTGGCCGTCAGTATTCGCGTGATATGGCGTATGCGGCATCACGTTACACCGAGGTAAAGCTGTCAAAAATATGCGGCGAGGTGTTCAAGGATATTGACAAGGAGACCGTTGACCTTGTTGACAACTATGACGGAACCATGCAGGAGCCAACCTTGCTTCCCGTGAGCTTCCCCAACATCCTTGTGAATCCAAATCAGGGAATTGCTGTTGGTATGGCTTCAAATATATGCAGCTTCAACCTGACCGAAATTTGCGAAGCAACAATCAATATGATGAAGAATCCCGACGGTGACATTATGGAGGTTTTGAAAGCTCCTGATTTTTCAACCGGCGGCGAGATTATTTTTGAAGAATCTGTTATGCGCGAAATATATGAAACAGGCAGAGGTTCATTCAAAATCCGTGCAAAATATGAGTACGACAAAAAAGAGCATTGTATTGACATAAAAGAGATTCCTTATACAACAACAATTGAAGCCATAATTGAAAAGATTATTGAGCTTATAAAGGCGGGAAAACTAAAGGAAATCTCCGACATCCGTGACGAAACCGACCTGAAAGGTCTGAAAATCACCATTGACATTAAGCGTGGAACAGACCCCGACAAGCTCATGGCAAAGCTGTTCAAAATGACGCCTTTGCAGGACAGCTTTGGCTGCAACTTCAATATTCTTGTTGAAGGCTCGCCAATGGTTCTGGGTGTTAAGGACATAATCAGCGAATGGCTGAGGTTCAGAAAGAGCTGTATCAAACGGGGAATACGTTTTGACATTGACAAAAAGAGCGCAAAACTTCATTTGCTGAGAGGTCTTGAAAAAATTCTCCTTGACATAGACAAGGCAATCAAAATTGTCCGTGAAACCGATGAAGATGCAATGGTTGTGCCAAACCTGATGGAGGGCTTTGGAATTGACGAAATTCAGGCGGAATATGTTGCTGAGATAAAGCTCCGTAATCTTAATAAGGAATACATTCTGAAGCGTACTGCCGAAATCAAGGAACTGGAGGACGAAATCGCCGAGCTGAAGGACACCCTTGAAAAGAACAAGAAAATTGAGAAAATAATCGAAAAACAGCTCAAAGAGATTATCAAAAAGTATGGGATTGAGCGCAAAAGCACCATTGTTTATGATGCGGACGAGGATTTGGCAGAGCCGGTTGAGGAAATTGCAAATTATCCGGTTATGATGTTTATTACAAAGGACGGATATGTGAAAAAGATTTCACATCAGGCACTCAGAACCAGCGGTGAACAGAAGGTCAAGGAAAATGATGCCATTGTTCAGTGTGTTGACACAGACAATCTGGCAGAAGTTCTTGTGTTCTCAAGCTCGGGAGAGGTGTATAAAACCCGTGGCTACGAAATCCCCGATACAAAAGCCAGTCTTCTTGGTGAATATATGCCCAATCTTTTATCCATGGGCGAGGGCGAGCGTGTTGTGGGTATTGTTGTGACTGACAGCGAATATAAGGGTAATATTCTGTTCTGTTTTGAAAACGGCAAAATGGCAAAGATTGACATAAAGGGCTATGAAACCAAGCAAAACAGAAAGAAGCTGATTAATGCGTATTCAACGGTTTCGCCCCTTGTGAAGATTCTGTATCTCACCGAGGAGACCGAGCTTGTGGCAATAAGCAATACAGGAAAGGCACTTGTGTTCAAGTCCGAGCAGATTGCGCTGAAGACCACCAAAAACTCACAGGGCGTAAATGTTATGCTTCCCACCAAGAACAGCAAGCTTGCTGACGTGAAGCGGCTTGAGGAGTCGGCTATAAAGGATGTGAAGCATTACCGCACCAAAAATATTCCTGCAAAGGGAGCGGTTCTCCGTCCCGAAGACACAGAGGATGAACAACTGACGTTGTTTTAATTTAAAGGGTTTGCTGCATTAATCATATATTGTGCATAAATTTACATTTTTGTAGGGGCGGGGTTCTATCCCCGCCCGTCTGTTCGGGAGGGCGCGGAGACCCTCCCCTACGAATTTGTATTTTGATGCACAAGAATATTAATGCAACAGTACCCTTTTTGAATGTTATTGTCTCTTTTGTGATCTCGCAGATACTCCGTACTTGTTTTTGAAAACGCGGCTGAAGTAATTATAGTCTGAAAATCCGCATCTGGCAGAAATCTCGCTTATTGACAAATCGGTATCAGCCAGTAGCTTTTTTGCATTTTCAAGCTGTTTGTTTCTGATAAAGGAGGCAACCCCCTGACCGGTTTTTATGCGGAAGATGTTATAAAGGGCGGTACGGCTCAGGTTCAGATGTTCACACAAACTTTCAACGCTCACATTATCAAGGTGGGCGTTTATGTATTTGTAACCTATTCGTTTTTCCAAAGAAGTGCCGCACCGATGATTCCTGCATCGTTGCCAAGGGTTGCCAGCTTGACCTTTGACTGTTCTTTGCCAAAACGGGCAAAGCTCTTCTTTTCAATTGCTTTTTCAATGGGGGCAAGGAGCTTTTTGCCTTCGTGACTGATTCCGCCACCGATACATATGATTTCGGGCTGGAAGCTGTTGACAATGTTCACAATCCCTTCGGCAAGATAGCCGAGGTATTGGCTGACAACCTTTTTTGCGGCGGCATCTTTTGCCTTGAAAGCGGTTTGACCGTTGGCATTTGCAAGTTTTTTGCCGCAGACGGTCCACATTTCGCTCTGTGGGTTTTCCTTCATGGCTTTTTTTGTTTGATTTATGAGAGCAGTTGCCGATGCATATGCTTCAAAACATCCTTTTCTGCCACAGGTGCATTTTTCGCCGTTGAGGTTAATCACCATGTGTCCAAGCTCGGCGCCTTTGCCATATGCTCCACGGAGGAGTCTGCCGTTTTCAACAATTCCGCTGCCGACACCAGTGCCAAGGGTAATCATAATCATGTTGTCGGTGCCCTTGCCGATTCCTGCAAGAAATTCGCCCCATGCGGCGGCGTTTGCGTCGTTTTCAATATATATTTTCTTTTTCAGAGCATTTTCCATGTATGAAACAATGGGAACATCATAAAAATCAAGATTGTTTGAAAATTCAACAATGCCGTCCTCTTTATTCACTGCTCCGGGGCAGCCTATACCCACGGATTCTATGCAATCAAATGCAATTCCGCTCATCTTTGCTGCGTCCTTTGCACATTCAGCCATGTCGTCAAAGATGGCTTTGTAGTCTCTGGGGGCATTGGTCTTTCTTTTTGCTCTGCCGTATATAACGCCGTTTTCGTCAACAACTGCTGAGGCTATGTTTGTTCCTCCAAGGTCAATTCCAATGTGATATGAGGGTGGATTTGAGGTGAGAAGAAACGTTGCTTTTCCGTTCAGGGTGTATTCTCCTGTGCCTGCAGGGATGAACATTGTTTCGCCCTTGCCGAGACTCTCGCAAAAACCGTCGCATGAAACTTCAACACATCCTTCGGTTACAATCAGAGCGTGGTAGCTTTTTTCATCGGCAACAAGTGTTTGTTCTGAGGTGAGCCTGAATTCCTTTACGGCAAAGAATTCACAGCTTCCCAAAAGTCGGCTTCCGTCCGAACAAAGAGGTGTTGCGCGATGCTCGGTTGGTGTGCATACTGCCGATTCAACTCCTTTTTCAATGTGAAGCTCCCGTTCCTTGCCGTCTTTGCCAACTCTGCCGTAATCATAGAGTCTGTATGTAACATTTGAATTCTGCTGTATTTCGGCAATGAGATTACCTTTTCCGATTGCGTGTATTGTTCCTGCTTCAACAAAGAATACATCGCCTTTTTTTGAGGGTACGGAGTTCAGAAGTGATTCAACCTGTTTTTGCTCGATTGCATTCTTCAACTGTGCCTTTGTAATTTGGGATTTTACGCCGTATGTTATCTGAGCATTTTTTTCGGCTTCAACAACATACCACATTTCGGTTTTTCCGTTCTGACCCTCCCATTTTTTTGCCAGCTCGTCATTGGGATGAACCTGAACACTGAGGCTGTCTGCGGCATCAATGAACTTAATCAGAATGGGAAGCTCGTTTCCTTTGTTGTTGGTTCCAAGCATATGAGGATTGGCTTTGATGACGGATTCAAGGGTCTGACCGCAAAATTCGCCAACAGATATAACGCTGTGACCGTCTTTGTGGCAACTGAGTTCCCAGCTTTCGGCAACGGGGTTAAGTTCTGTTTGCTTTCCGTAGCATGTTTTGAGCTTTGTTCCGCCCCAGATATAATCCTTATATGCCGGGGTAAGTTTTAAAAGTTTATTGTTCATGGCTTTTACCTTTCTTTGCTGTGTTGTATTTCAAATATTATAATAATTATATATCAAATCATACAGAAAAGCAATATATAATCTTGCAAAAAAAATTTCTTTCTGTTATAATAGTAGTCGGTAAAACGCAAATGCGTTTCACCGACTACTCTACATATATCAACCAAACGGATTATAAATCCAATATAAAATAGAAAGAGGATTTTTATGAAAAAGCTATTATGTGCAGTTTTGAGTGTGTGTATGCTGTTGACCTTTGTGGGCTGTGATAAAAAAGAGGTTGCCGTTGAAAATGAGGTGGAGGTTGCACCGGAAGGCTCTGCTGCTGATGTTGAAGTTGAAGATTTTGAGGAGAATTTTTCGGACAATCTTTCGGAAGAGGAGCTTGCAAAAGCCTCGCATCTGAGTGCTGAACAAAAGAAGATTATTCTTGAAAAAAAGAAAAATCTGCTGAAAAAACTTGCTCTGGGTTTTAAAACAAGTCGGCTTGACATTGAGATTGATGACAAAAGCGGCGAAGTTATTATGGACTCATCAATCCTCTTTGGAAATGATGAAACAGAGGTTTCGGAATCGGGCAAGGCCTTTTTGAGAAAATTTTCAAGGGCATATGCATCGGTTATCTGCGATGAGGAGTACAAAGGCTTTATATCTAAGATTGTTGTTGAAGGACATACCGACACAAACGGTTCTTATGATTATAATATGCAGCTTTCCCAGAAGAGAGCAGAAAATGTAAAAGCTGTTTGTCTTGCTGATGATGTGGGACATAATGCAAGAATTAAGAATATTTTGGATAGCAAATTGCATGCGGTTGGTT
>JAFSDN010000028.1 GCA_017436245.1 Clostridia bacterium | reverse complement strand
CCCCGTAACTGCTATTGCCATGGAGAGGGGAGACACATTGGAGGAGAGAATCAAACGCAACTTTGGCTGTCCTACTCCCGAGGGGTACAGAAAGGCTCTGAGACTTATGAAGGAAGCCGAAAAGTTCAAAAGACCCATTGTTTGCTTTATTGGAAGTTCGGGTGCTTATCCCGGAATTGAAGCCGAGGAAAGAGGTCAGGGCGAGGCAATTGCCGAGAACCTTTATGAGATGATGACCCTGAAAACCCCCATAATCTCGGTGGTTGTTGGCGAAGGCGGAAGTGGCGGCGCTCTTGCCCTTGGAGTTGCAAATAAGGTTGTTATGCTTGAAAACGCCATATATTCGGTTATTTCGCCCGAAGCCTGTGCAACAATTCTGTGGAAGGATGCGGCAAAGGCACCTGAAGCGGCAGAGGCTTTGAAGTTCACGGCACAGAATCTTTTTGAGCTTGGCATAACCGAGAAAATTATTGAAGAATCGGGAGGCTCGGCTCCGGAGATTGCGTCAGAGCTTAAATCCTATGTTTCGGAGCAGATAAAGAGAATGAAAAAAATGTCGGTTGACGAGCTTCTGGACGAAAGATATAACAAATTCAGAAAAATCGGGGCACGTTAAGGTTTATGTTTGAAAAAGAATACGATTTTGGTTTCAGCTCTCTTGACAAGAATTATAAGGTACATGTAGGGGCGGTCATGAATGTTTTGCAGGATGTTTCGTTTGAACACGCAGAACAGGTGGGAATTGATTATGAAAGACTGGAAAATGACTCCCTTGCATTACTTCTTGCGGGTTGGCGTGTGCAATTTCATAAGCGTCTGCATCAGGGAAAGGCTGTGGCAAAAACAGGTATAACTGAAATCCGGGCTTGCGATGCTGTCAGACGTTATGAGCTTTATCAGGATGGCGAAAGCAAGGCGTCTGCCACAGCAATATGGTTTACGGTGGACACAAAAGAACGCAAGGTGACACGTGTTCCGGAGGATTATGCCGCTGCATTTGAGAGCGTTGACCAAGAGAATAACGGATTGCCCTACGAAAGGATTATGCCCGACAAGACGGCTGAATTTCTTGAAGAATTCAGCGTAGAGCCCAGAGACATTGATGCAAACAATCATTTTAATAATGTTAAGTATATTGAAAAAATACTTAATTTTGTTCCCCGGGAACGGGAGATTGATGAGCTGCGTATAAAATACAGGCGGGAGCTTGGGGTTAATGATGTTGCTTATATTTTTGGAAAAAAGGACACAGACAATTTGTATTTTGAGTTTCGGAATGTTGATGATGAGTTGTGTGCTTTTGCTTATGTTGATATGAAATAGATTAATATATAAATCTTTTAAAAATCCTCTTGACTTTAGTGCATTAATGTGTTAAACTATATATTAATATTTTTAGTGCATTCAAGAAGATAATCCGGAATGTTAACTTGCCAGAAAGAAGGACAAAAAATGAATATGAATTTTGAAAGAAAGCTCCCCATTCCAATGGAGGTCAAGGAGCATTATCCGGTTACTGCTGATATTCAGGCACTTGTTGAAAAACGTGCCGTTGAGATACAGGACGTCTTTACGGGGAGGTCGGACAAGATTGTTCTGGTGATTGGCCCTTGTTCTGCCGACAATGAGGACAGCGTTATTGATTATATCTCAAGACTTCGCTGTGTTCAGGATAAGGTTGAAGACAAAATTCTCATTATTCCGAGAATTTACACAAACAAGCCCAGAACAACCGGTGACGGATACAAGGGTATGCTTCATCAGCCTGACCCCAACGAAAAGCCCGATATGTACAAGGGCATTGTTGCAATCCGTCAGCTTCATATCCGTGCTCTTAAAGAAACAGGCTTCTCCTGTGCGGATGAGATGCTTTATCCTGAGAATTACAGATACCTCAATGATATTCTGGCTTATGTTGCAATTGGTGCGAGATCGGTTGAAAATCAGCAGCACAGACTTACAGCCAGCGGTCTTGACATTCCTGTTGGAATGAAGAATCCCACAAGCGGCGATATTTCGGTTATGATGAATTCAATCACGGCGGCACAGCACAAGCACACCTTTATTTATCGTGGCTGGGAGGTTCATTCGGAGGGTAACCCCTGTGCGCATGCGATTCTCAGAGGTTATGTGAATAAGCATGGTCAGGCACTTCCCAACTATCATTATGAGGATTTGCTTCATCTTTGTGACGAATATGCAAAAACAGACCTTGCTAATCCTGCTGTTATTGTTGACACAAACCATGCAAATTCGGGCAAGAAATATCTTGAACAGGTGAGAATTGCAAAGGAAGTTCTTCACAGCTGCCGTCATAACGAGGACATAAAGAAGCTGGTTAAGGGCTTTATGATTGAAAGCTATATTGAAGACGGTGCTCAGAAAATTGGCGAATGTATTTACGGAAAGTCAATTACCGACCCTTGCCTTGGCTGGGAAAAGACCGAGAGACTTATTCTCGATATGGCAGACCTGCTTTAAATTAAATATAATAATAAGGGGCTGCTGCGTTAAACAAAACGAATGCATAATTATTCCTTATGTAGGGGTCATTCTTGAATGACCTGCGGGCGATTCGTGAATCGCCCCTACAATTTTGAATATTTATTCATTAAGAATGCTTAACGCAACAGCCCCTTTATGGTTTTTGTTAATTTTATATTAATTTTTACGGGCAAGGGCTTGCAAGAAAAGCATTTTGATGTTATGATATGTCACAATGAGGTGATTATTTTGGACAGAGAAAGACAAAAGGCAAAGCAAATGGTAAAGGATTTGCCGTTTAATGAAAAGATGAAGCATTACTGGGGATATTATAAGAAGCACGCTATAATATTTGTTTTGTGTGCCTGCATTTTTGGCTGGTCAATTGTTCAGTGCGTGATGGCACCGGTTTATGATATGAGCATTGCCTGCTATACGGGCAGGGTGTTTCCAGATGAGTGTAAAGTGAATTTTGCGGAATATCTGAAGGATTACGTTGATGAAATTAACGGAAATGAGACAAAAGATGTTTTTATCAGTATGTATTCGGCAGATTTGAACAAGGATGTTCTTGCACCTGAGGAACAGGCTGTATTCACAAAGCTTATGAGTGAGCTTGCGGCAGATGAATATCAGATGTATATTCTTGACCGGTCATTTCTGGAATATTTTGAAGAAACACATAATGAGATAATCGGGAATGTTATTCCTCTTCATGAGATTCCTGAGATGAAGGCTATGTGGGGACTGGGTGAGGATGAGTCGCTTTACCTTATGACAAAGACAATGTATGACCATTCGGCAGATAATGAAGATGTTGTTGCAGAACAGAAAAATGCAAAAAAGATTGAAGAACATATGATGTCATTGATTGACGAAAAATAAGAAGAGGGTGTGCATTTTGCGTCCACCCCAAATGAGCTGTCGCATTTTGCGACAGCTCATTTAGTTAAGTATTCCGTTTTCTGAGACTTCAAGGAATTTTTCACGGACACGGTTCAAAAGTCCCGAATTCATGGGAGACGTCAGGGTGGGGTCAAGACGTAACAGGTCTTCGGCGGCTTTTTTTGCGTCGGCAAGAAGCTGCATATCTGTTGAAAGATTGGCTATCTTCAGCTCGGGCAGGCCGTGCTGTCGGATTCCAAAAAATTCACCGGGGCCCCTCAGCTCAAGGTCTTTTTCGGATATTTTGAAGCCGTCGTTGGTTTCGCACATGATTTTCATACGTTCATCGGCAATTCTGCCACCCTGAGAAAAGAGGAGGCAGTAAGAATCGTGGCTGCTTCTGCCAATTCTGCCTCTGAGCTGATGCAATTGCGAAAGCCCGAAGCGCTCGGCGTTTTCGATGAGCATAACAGTTGCATTGGGCACGTCAACACCAACCTCAATAACGGTGGTTGAAACAAGAATGTTGATTTCGCCCTTTGAAAAACGGGTCATAATCTCCTGACGTTCGGGAGCTTTCAGTTTTCCGTGCATCACTTCAACCGAAAGGTCGGGGAAGATGTTCTTTTTCAGATTTTCGGCATATTCAACCGCCGCCTTGGCGGTGAGTACCTCCGATTCTTCTATGAGTGGACAGACAATGTATGCCTGCCTGCCGTCCTTTATGTTTTTTCGTACAAATTCATAGGCACTTTTCCGTTTCCGCTCGCCCACCGAGTATGTTTCTATGGGCTTTCTGCCCGGTGGAAGCTCGTCAATGACCGACACATCCAAATCGCCGTAGAGTATCAGTGACAGTGTTCGGGGGATTGGGGTTGCGGTCATTACAAGGGTGTGGGCGTTGATGCCCTTTTCGGTGAGGGCAAGGCGCTGACGAACCCCAAAGCGGTGCTGTTCGTCGGTTATTACCAGAGCGGCATTTTTGAACAGGGTATCATCGGAAATAAGTGCGTGTGTTCCCACTATGATTCGGGCGGTTCCGTCTTTTATCTTTTTCTTTGCTTCACGCTTTTCGGGGGCTGACATTCCTCCGCAGAGCATTGCGGTTTCAAAGCCAAATGGTGAAAAGAGCTTTGAAAGGTTGCGGTAATGCTGAACTGCAAGAATTTCGGTTGGTGCCATAAGCACCGCTTGATAGCCCGAGTTTGCCGCAGCATACATTGCGGCGGCGGCAACAATTGTTTTGCCTGAGCCCACGTCTCCCTGAACAAGTCGGTTCATGGGAACATTCTTTTGAATATCGGTACATATACTGTTGATAACTCTTTTTTGTGCCGAGGTCAGCTCGTAAGGCAGGCTTTTTGCAAAGTCCTGAATACATTTTACATTTTTTATGGGGGTTGCCGAAAAACCTTTGCGTTCATCACCAATGATACGTATTCCTGTTTGAAGCACAAGAAGCTCCTCAAAGGCAAAACGGCATCTTGCGGCTTCAAAAGCCTCGTAGCTTTTGGGGGCGTGAATATCCACAAGCGATTCCATAAGAGTTTTGAATCCGTATGCTTTGCGGATGCTTTCGGGAAGGATGTCGGAAAGAGGAGAATCCAGCTCCATCAAAGCCGTTGCTGCGGCGTTTCGTATCTGATCCTGTGAAAGACCTGAGGTTGCAGGGTATACGGGCAGAATTCTGCCTGTTTTTTTATTCTGACCTGTGAGGGGTTCAACAACTGGGTTTGTCATTTCAAAAAAATTACCCTTGTATACCGCCTTGCCATAGAATGTAAATTCACTGCCGCTTTGGAGGGTTTTGGCTATGTACGGAGCGTTGAACCAGCTTACCTTCATCAGACTGCTTCCGTCAGAAATCCTTGCCTGAGTTATTGATTTGCGGCCTCTTGCACGGTAGCTTCGCACATCACTTGCCAATTGACCACGTACGCATACGGTTTCGCCGTCCATAAGGTCGGAAATGGTTTTTATTTCGCTTCGGTCCTCCAGGGTTCGGGGAAAGTGAAGCAAAAGGTCACGGACTGTTGAAATTCCAAGCCTTGAAAATGCTTTTGCACGGGCTTCGCCAATGCCTTTGAGATATTGTATTGAGGTTTCGGGTTTCATAGGATTCTCCATAGGTTAACAAATAAGGGTTATCAGATAAACTGAGAACCCCCCGTAATTTGTTTTATTCAACTGAAATAATATAATAATACACCGGCTGACCGCCATAGTAAAGTGACACGTCAAGGTCGGAATACTGTTCTGACAGCTGCTTAGAAAGCCGTTGGGCATCTTCCTTGGTAGTGTCCTCACCGTAATAAAGGGATATAACACCGGCTTCGTCTGTTATCAGCTTTTCGACCACATTTAGAGCCGCTTCTTCGGGTGTTTTTGTGACATTGGTAATTTCCTTTCCACACACCGCAAGGCAGTCGCCAAGGTGAATTTCCATACCGTCAAGAACGGTGTCACGTGCCGCAAATGTAACCTGACCGCAGGCAACGTATTCCATAAATTCCTTCATTGCGGCAATGTTGTCATCAACCTCAAGGCTTTCGTCAAAGGCTGACATGGCAGATATGCCCTGAGGAATGTTTACGGTTGGGATGACAAAAACCTGTTTGTCGGTCAGGGGAGCAACCTGATCTGCCGCAAGGATAATGTTTTTGTTGTTGGGCAGAATAAAGACAATCTCAGCAGGGATTTTGTCAACTGCAGTAAGCAAATCCTGAGTGCTTGGATTCATTGTCTGTCCGCCTTCGATAATTTCATCGGCATTGAGTGAACGGAAAATTTCCGAAAGACCGTCACCGGCTGAAACAACGGCAAAACCATACTTCTTTTCGGGAGCCGCCTTGACCGCCTCCTCCTGAACATTTTCGGTCGGAGCACAGTCGGCTTCCTTTTGTGCCTGAATATCGTTGTGCTGATACTTCATGTTTTCAATCTTCAGATTTGTCAGCTCGCCCAGCTTCACCGCCTGTTCAAGGACAAAACCGGGATTGTTGGTGTGAATGTGAACCTTCACAATGTCCTCATCCTCAATAACAAGCATACAGTCGCCTTTTTCGCAGATTGCCGCCTTGAACTGAGTGACCGAGCGGTTTGCTGTCTTGTTGATTATAAATTCTGTGCAGTAGAGGAACTTGATGTCAACATCTTCGGTAGCTGCGGTTGCGCCCGATGATGCAGAAAACGCCGGGGCTTCGCTGCATTCAATGGGTTTATCGTTGTCCAGAACGTAAACCGCACCTTCGATTATGGTGATGAGTCCTTTGCCGCCTGCATCAACAACTCCTGCTTTTTTCAAGGCAGGGAGCATATTTGTTGTGGCAACAAGGCTTTTTTGACCTGCCTCAAGAATCGCACGAAGAAAATCGTCAGCTTCGGTGAAATCGGAAGAGTGTTCCTCGGCAAATTCCGCCATCTGACGGATAACCGTGAGAATTGTTCCTTCGGTTGGCTTCATCACTGCACGATATGCCGATTTTCTTGCGGATGAAAAAGCACTGCGCAAGGCTTCGGCGTTTATGTCGGATTTGCCTTCAATACCCTTTGAAAAGCCGCGGATAATCTGCGAGAGAATAACGCCTGAGTTACCTCGCGCGTTCCGGAGAGCGGCTGATGCCAGCTTTGCCGCGAGTTTGTCGCATTTGGTAAAGTCCTCGGCAAGGGTTTGCTGTGCGGCACCGTCAAAGGTGAGACTCATGTTTGTTCCCGTGTCGCCGTCGGGGACGGGAAAAATATTGAGATCGTCTATCTGTTTTCGGTTATTTTTTAAATTTGCCGCCGCTGATGCAATCATCAGCCTCAGCAATGATGTATCAAATTTTTTCATTTAATCCACCTCATAAATTGTGCATAATAAATATTGGGGATGTTAAAATAGTCCGGACCGCAAAAAGGAGGGAAAATCAAGATTATAAACAAAGTTAATATGCATAAAATCAGTTTCCAATGTTGAAAAATCTCAAATCTTCGATTTTTCTGTAATTGAAATCCTTTTTGCTACGCACAAACTTCGCCACTCGGTGTACACCAGTACACCGTCGGGTGCCCCAAAGCCGTAGTTTTGGGCTCAGTTTGTGTGTTCCAATCAATTTTACCTATCCCCTGTGGGGTGTTAAAAAACAAGGGTTATTCCTGAGTTTCAACTCGTACGTTTTCAACAAAAACTTTTACGGAAGCAACGGTGAGCCCTGTTGCCTTTTCAACGCTGTATTTAACGCTGTTTCGGATGGTTTCGCCCACAGACGCAATGTTGAGCCCGTATTCAACAACGATATACAAAGCAATTTCAAGGACGTTGTCAATTGTTTTCACCCGTATGCCCTTGTCAACATTTTCTTTTTTCAGTATTTTTGCAACGCCGTCTTTGCCGTTTTTGGCACACATTCCAACAACACCGTAGCACTGTGTTGCGGCATAGCCTGCCAGCTTTGCAAGAACTGCGTTTGAAATGCTTATGGTACCCTTTTTTGTTGTAAGTTCAGCACCCATCATGATACCTCCTGTTGATTTGTTCGATATAACTTCTGTCAGATTTCTTTTGTTTATATACAATCTATCACACTATATAATACATCATTTTTGCCTTTCGGTCAAGAGTTTTGAAGATAATTAATATGTCGGATAATGGAAAATTAAATTTTTTGTGCAAATTTTGGGCTGAAAATAATTTTTTTTATTGCCTTTTAATAATAAATATGTTAAAATTAAAACTGTATAACTATATATAAGATGCACTTTTTGAAAATTTTTATTCGCACGGAGATTTTTATTATGGAAGACAGAATATACGGAACAAACCCTGTTCTTGAAGCGCTCAACTCCCAAAGGGAAATTGACAAGATTTTTATTCAGGAGGGTGCAAGGCACAGCAGGCTTGGTCAGATTATTGCGGCGGCAAAAAAACGGGGAATACGTTACACAAATGTTAGCAAAAATAAACTTGATGAGCTGGCTGAGGGCGGAAATCATCAGGGTGTTCTTGCTTTTGCGGCAATGCATTCATATGCGGAGGTTGAGGATATTGTCAATCTTGCGGCAGAACGGGGCGAAAAGCCTTTGATTATCATTGCCGAAGGACTTAATGACCCTCACAACCTTGGCAGCATCATCAGAACTGCCAATGCGGCAGGTGCTCATGGGGTTATTATCCCCAAAAACCGAAGCGTCGGGCTGACCTCAACCGTTGCAAAGGTTTCTGCCGGGGCAATTGAGCATACCTTGGTTGCAAGATGCACAAATATTGGTGCGTGTATTGAAAAACTCAAGGATATGGGTTTGTGGATTGTGGGTACGGCTCTTGAGGGCAGTATGCCCATTTATGAATGTGATATGAAGGGCTCAACGGCAATTGTTATCGGAAGCGAAGGCGAGGGTCTCAGCCGTCTTGTCCGTGAAAAATGCGATTTTCTTGTGAAGATTCCCATGCTGGGTCAGACCGAATCTCTCAATGCTTCGGTGGCGGCAGGGGTTATTGTTTATGAAGCTGTGAGACAGCGTGTGAATTAAAGCACACAGAACAGTGTTGGAGGAAAGATTATGATTTCAATGCACAAAAGTGCGGCACTCAGCGGAATTGACGGCTATATTGTTGATGTTGAAACTGATATTTCAAACGGGATGCCGGGCTTTGATATTGTTGGACTTCCCGATACGGCGGTGAAGGAGTCAAAGGAAAGAATCAGAGCCGCCATAAAAAATTCGGGGCTGGTGTTTCCGGCAAAGAGGATTACGGTGAATCTTGCTCCTGCCGATATGAAAAAGGAGGGAGCCCACTTTGACTTGCCGATTACTCTGGGTATTCTTGCCTCGTCAGAACAGCTGGATGTGCGTAAAACTCATGATGCAATATTCATGGGTGAGCTGTCCCTCAACGGTGATTTGAGAGCGGTTAACGGTGTTTTGCCCATGGTGATTTCGGCGTATCAGAGGGGAATCCGAAGGGTTTTTCTGCCCCGGGAGAATGCAAAGGAGGCGGCTGTTGTTGCAGGTATGGAGGTTTTTGCAGTGGGCAGCTTACAGGAGCTTTTTGAGCATTTTTCGGGTCAGAAGGAAATTCTGCCCACAATTGTGGATATTGATGAGCTTTTGAGGAATAATGAAAAGGGGCGTGTTGATTTTGCAGACGTAAAGGGTCAGCTTTATGTGAAGCGTGCCCTTGAAATTGCGGCGGCAGGCGGCCATAACATGCTGATGATTGGGCCTCCCGGTTCGGGCAAGACCATGATTGCAAAAAGAATCCCCACAATTTTGCCTGATATGACCTTTGAGGAATCCCTTGAGGTCACAAAGGTGCACAGTATTGCCGGGGCGCTTTCAAAGTCAAGTCCGCTGGTTTCCGAAAGGCCGTTCAGACATCCGCACCACACAATTTCGGCAAACGGACTTTCGGGCGGCGGTGCAAACCCACGACCCGGTGAAATCAGCCTTTCGCACAACGGTGTTTTGTTTATGGATGAGCTTCCTGAGTTCAGGCGTGATGCATTGGAGGCAATGCGTCAGCCCCTTGAGGACGGTCAGATTACCATAACACGTGCCGGAGGCACGGCAACCTATCCCTGTAATGTTATGATGGTGGCTTCGATGAATCCGTGTCCCTGTGGATATTATGGCGACAAAACCCGTGAATGTTCATGTACGCAGACAAAGATTATGAAGTACCTTGGCAAAATAAGCGGCCCTCTTCTTGACAGAATTGATTTGCATATTGAGGTTCCGTCTGTTCAGTATGAGGAGCTTGAAACAAAGGAAAAGGGCGAGAGCTCGGCTGAAATCAAAAAGCGTGTTGACAAGGCACGAAGGATTCAGACCGAAAGATACAAGGATTGCGGAATTTATTCAAACAGTCAGTTGACTCCTGAATTGATGGCTGTTCATTGCAGACTGAATGATGATGCAAACAACTTGCTGAAGAATGCATTTGAAAACCTTGGCCTCAGCGCAAGAGCACATAACCGGATTTTGAAGGTTGCAAGAACCATTGCTGACCTTTCGGGCTCGGAAAACATTGAAGTGGAGCATATTGCTGAAGCAATTCAGTACAGGGCTCTGGACAAAAGATTCTTTAATTGAAAAAGAAAGTGAGATATTGAATGAAATGAAGCTGAATATAGTTTTGGTAGAGCCGGAAATTCCTTCAAATACGGGAAATATTTCAAGAACCTGCTCGGTTATTGATGCGGCACTGCATCTTGTTCATCCTCTTGGCTTTGATATTGATGAAAAGGCTGTGAGACGTGCCGGCCTTGATTACTGGGATGAGCTTGAGCTTTATGAATATAATTGTTTTGAGGAAGTGCAAAAGAAGTATCCTGACGGTGTGTTTTATTTTTGCACAACAAAGGCATCCAATACATACAGCAGGATTCAATTTCCTGTTGATGATGACAAAAATATTTTTCTGGTGTTCGGAAAGGAAACAAAGGGACTTCCTGAGGATTTGCTGAGAGAAAACCGTGATTTTTGTATTCGGATACCCATGAAATATAACAAGCGTTCGCTGAATCTTTCAAATTCTGTTGCCATTGTGGCATACGAGGTTCTGAGACAAAATGATTTTAAAAATTTAAACGAGAAAGGATTTTTGAGCAATGATTAAGATTATGACAGATATGTCGGCAGACATAACCAAGGAACAGGCAGAGCAGTACGGAATTTCGGTTCTTCCCTTTTATATCAATTGCGGCGAGGAGAGTATTCTTGCAGATATTGATTACACTCCGCAAATGTTCTATGAAAAGTTAAAGAATTCGGAGGAGCTGCCTGCAACAAGTCAGGCAACGCCTGAGCTTCTTGAAAATATGTACCGTGCCCAGGGAAAGGAAAATCAGATTATTCACATCACAATTCCCGAAAACAGCAGCGGCGTTGTTAACACCGCAAGAATGGTTTCGGCTGACCTTGCGGAGGAGGGCTTTGACATCACAATTGTCAGCTCAAGTGTGTTCAGCTATGGCACTGGAGCAAATGTGGTTGAGGCTGCAAAAATGGCTTTGGACGGTGCTTCAAAGGATGAAATAGTTCAATTTTTGAATGACAGATTTGAAAAAGACAAGGTTTACTTCATTGTTGACGACCTTTCAACTCTCAAAAAGGGTGGAAGAATCAAGGCAACCACAATGGTTGTGTCGGCAATGCTGGACATCAAACCCATTTTGTGTTCCAACGATGGCATGGTTGAGGCCTTTGCAAAGGTAAAGGGCATGAAGCGTGCAATGGCAAAGCTGGTTGATTGCGTTGAGGAAAATATTGCTGACCCTGAAACAACCGAGGTTGTTGTGCTTAATGCGGATTGTCCCGAAAAGTCTGAAATGCTTAAAAATATGATTGCGGAAAGGCTTGGAACAAGCAACTTTAAAACAGCCGAGGTTGGCCCCATCATCACCTGCCATGCGGGAGTGGGCGTTTTTGGAGTGTATTTCAAACACAAGTAATTTTAAGGACTGAAGGCTTATGTATCTTGAAAAGGAAGAAATGAAATTTGCTGTGGTTTATGCCATAAAGCAATATAAGGCACCCATGGGCACAACTCTCACCTATGAGCTGTTCACGTGGGAAAAGAATATTATGGAATACTTTGAGCTTTCGGAGGTTATTTCGGAGCTTCTGGAGGACGGGTATATTTACAAAAAGTTTTACAGAAATGAAGAATCCTTTTGCCTTACGGAACGCGGCGAGTCGGCGTATATTTACTTTAAGGAGCGCATTCCGTACAGCATAAGAACAAGGATTAATGAAGCCATAGGCAGAGTTAAGTATGACGAGCTGATTGACCCCAATGCCGTGAGAGCGGAGGTTGTTCTTGCGTCAGAGGAGCAGTATATGGCAAAATGCAGTATTATTGACAACAAGGTGCCTGTTCTTGAGCTTTCAATCAATATGGGAAAAAAGGTTCAGGCAGAGCGTGTGGCGGATTATTTCAAAAAGAATTCGCAAAGGATTTATGACGAAATTCTGAAGCTTTGTACTCAGGAAAATGACGGGAGGAAGTAATTTGTTTACAGCAGACAGTTATGATGTGGTGGTTATCGGAGGCGGACACGCAGGAATTGAGGCGGCGTTTGCGGCGGCAAGACTTGGTGCAAAGACCTGTATTTTTTCAATCAGCCTTGACAGCGTTGGAAATCTGCCCTGCAATCCAAGCATCGGCGGAACGGCAAAGGGACATCTTGTGCGTGAGATTGACGCTCTTGGCGGCGAAATGGGAAAGGCGGCAGATGCAACCCTTTTGCAGTCCAGAATTCTCAACAGAGGCAAAGGCCCTGCGGTTTATTCTTTGCGTGCGCAGATTGACCGCCGTGAATATCAGAACGAAATGAAGCACCGCCTTGAGCTTTGCCACAATCTGCACGTCCGTCAGGGCGAGATTGTGAAGGTGAATGTGGACGAGAGCGGAGCGGTGGAATCGGTTGAAACCAGAGCAGGAGCAAAGTATCTTTGCAAGGCGGCAATTGTCTGCACCGGAACATACCTCAAATCAAGAATAATTATTGGTGAGTTCAGCCAGGAAAGCGGCCCTGACGGGGTTTTTCCTGCAACGGAGCTTTCGCAGAATCTGCGTGATATTGGGGTGGAGCTTGTTCGGTTCAAAACAGGAACTCCCCCCAGGGTGAACAGAAGAACAATAGATTTTTCACAGCTTGAGGAGCAGTTTGGTGACGAAGAAATCACGCCTTTTTCCTTTGAAACAAAGGAAAAACTGACAAACACCGTGAGCTGTTTTGTTACATACACAAACGAGCGTACACACAAGGTCATTCTTGACAATATTCATCGCTCGCCTCTTTACGGCGGCGACATCAAGGGAATCGGCCCAAGATACTGTCCGTCAATTGAGGACAAGATTGTTCGGTTCAAGGACAAGGAAAGGCATCAGCTTTTTATTGAACCCATGGGAACCAATACCGAAGAAATGTATATTCAGGGCTTTTCAAGCAGCTTGCCTGAGGATGTGCAGATTGAAATGCTCCACACCCTTCCGGGACTAGAAAATGCCCACATCAGCCGAAATGCCTATGCCATTGAATATGATTGCTGTGACCCACTGCAGCTCAGAGCGACACTTGAATTCAAGAATATTCCCGGACTTTACGGGGCAGGACAGTTCAACGGAACCTCGGGCTATGAGGAAGCGGCGGCACAGGGACTTATGGCAGGCATAAATGCTGTGCGGAAAATAAAAGGTCAGGAGCCTTTCATTCTTGACCGCTCGGATGCGTACATCGGAACGCTGATTGATGATTTGGTCACAAAGGGCACAAACGAGCCATACAGAATGATGACCTCACGCTCGGAATACCGCCTGATTCTGAGACAGGATAATGCCGATTTGCGCCTTACCCAAAAGGGTTATGAAATCGGGCTTATTTCCGAAGAACGCTACAAAAAGTTCCTTGAAAAAAAGAGGCTTATTGATGAAGAAATTGAAAGATTGAGCCACATTGTTTTTCCACCGTCAAAGGAGGTTAATGACTTTCTGGCAGGTGTGGGAAGTACGCTGATTTCCACGGGACTTCATGCCCATGATATGCTCAAACGACCTGAGGTTTCATATTCGGGAATGGGTGTTCTGGACAAGGACCGCCCCGAGCTTCCTGCCGAGGTTTGTGAGCAGGTGGAAATCACATTGAAATATGAGGGTTACATCAATCGTCAGATTGCCCAGGCAAATCAATTTAAGAAAATGGAAAACAAAAGGATTCCTGAGAATATTGATTATTCTCAGATTGGAGGTTTGAGAATTGAGGCAAGGCAGAAGCTTGAAAAGCTCCGCCCTGTTTCAATCGGGCAGGCATCACGTATTTCGGGTGTTTCGCCTGCAGATGTTGCGGTTCTGGTTGTTTATCTCAAACAAAATAAGATTGTGTAGAGTAGCTTGACAGACAAAAGATTGAAGGGGACGACAATCGGGTGAAAATTGAAAATAAAAAGGACAAAGGGTATTTGATGCCTGCAGTGCTGTTGGCGGTTATGGTGTTTGCTGTGGCTGTTGCCTTTGCGGTATACTGTTTTCGGTATAACGGAGGTGAGAGTCTGACGGCTCAGAATTTGCCGAAGAAACAAGCTGAAAATACAAAGACAAAGGAGAAATCCCCCGAACAAATCAAGGAGGAAAAGTATATGGCGGCTGTCAGCCTTCTTGAACACAAGAGGTTTGATGAGGCAATGGCGGCATTTGAGGAGCTTGGCGATTACAGGGACAGCGCTCAGCAGATATATGAGGTCAAATACCGCAAGGGCGAAAGCTGTCTGCAAGACGGAAAAGACCTTGAAGCGGCGTTGCTTTTTATGGAAATCAATTATTACAAGGATGCCATAAAAAGGATACCTGATTTGGGAAGGTATATTTCTGCAGGAGCCAATTATTCGGTTTGCCTTATGGGTGACGGTCTGGTTACGGCAGAGGGCGACAACAGCTGGGGACAATGCAATGTTGAGGGCTGGAATGACATAATCTGTGTGGATGCGTGCTTTGACACCATGGGCATAAGAGCAGACGGAAGGGTAGTTGTGACATCGGATGAAGACCGTGATGCGGTGAAAAAATGGCGGGATATTGTTGCGGTTTGCAATGAGGAAGCCTTCAAGGTTGGCTTGAAATCCGACGGAACCGTTGTATGCTCCAAGGGCTTTGCAGATGTGAAAGGATGGAACGATATTACTGAAATTGCCGCAGGAGGCGCCTATATTCTTGGCTTGAGAGCTGACGGAACCGTTGCGGCAAGCTGTACGGATAATTCCTTTGGTCAATGCAATGTTGACCGGTGGAGCGATATTGTTGGAATTTCGGCGGGGTTCAATCATTCGGTTGGATTAAGGGCTGACGGAACAGTTGTTGCCGTTGGAGACAACTCAATGGGGATGTGCAATGTTTCGGACTGGGGCGATATTGTCAAAATTTCCGCAGGTGCATTTCAGACCGTTGGACTCAGGTCGGACGGAACGGTGGTGACAACCTCTCAGGAGCTGTCCGGGGAACTGAACTTGTGGAGCGATATTGTTGGAATTTCAGCAGGATATTTTCACGTTATGGGCTTGAAGGCAGACGGAACGGTTGTTGTTGCAGGCTCTGATGACAGCGGACAGTGCAGCGGTGTTGAAAACCGAAAGCTGTTTTGACAGAAAATGTGAGATATACTGCAGGAAAAGAGTGGATTTATGAAAAAATTTGTTGCAGGAGCCAATGATGCAGGGCAGAGGCTTGACAAGTATTTGTCAAAGCTTTTGAAGAATGCATCAATGGGGATGATATACAAGTGGATTCGGAAAAAGAGAGTTAAAATAAACGGAAAAAAACAGGAAATTTCGTATCAGCTGCAACAGGGCGATGTTCTGGAGCTTTATATTAACGATGAGTTTTTCCCGGAGTCCGAAAAAGTGCCTGAATATCTTGAAAGTGATGTGGATTTGTGCGTGGTTTATGAGGATGGGAACATTCTTGTTGCAGACAAGCCCTCGGGCATGGCGGCACATGGCGAAAAGGGCTGTCTTCTGGAAAATATTCAAGGGTATCTGTTCAAAAAAGGGGAGTATAATCCCAAAAACGAGCAGACCTTTGCACCTGCACTTTGCAATCGGATTGACAGAAACACATCGGGGCTTGTTATTGCCGCCAAAAATGCATCGGCGTTGAGAACCATGAATGAAAAAATCCGTTTGCGTGAAATCAGCAAGTTTTATTTGCTGAAAATTGAAAATCACCAAAACTTGCCCAAATCGGGTAAGATTGCGGGATATACCTTGAAGAACGAAGGGGAAAGAAAGATATATTTTTTTGAAACCGAAAAAAGCGGCTCAAAGTACAGCGAGACCCTTTTCAGAAAGCTGGATGATTGGGGAAACGTGGAGGCACAGCTCATCACGGGGCGCACTCATCAGATTCGTGCCGGCTTTGCCCATATGGGATGTCCTTTGGTTGGTGACGTGAAGTACGGTGCAACCAAAAACGGCAAACGTGACTTTCAGCAGCTCAGGGCATACAAAATCGTTTTTGACTTTGAAAGTGATGCAGGCGAGCTGGGATATTTAAAGGGAAAGATTATTGAAAAAAGGTAGAAAAAATGAAGTGGACACAGCAACAAAGGGAGGCAATTGAATACAGAAACAGCAATGTTTTGCTTGCGGCGGCTGCCGGTTCGGGAAAAACGGCAGTTCTTGTTCAGCGTGTCATTGAAATGATTGAAAAGGACAAAATTTCGGTGAACGAGCTTCTTGTGCTGACCTTTACCGATGCGGCTGCAAGCGAGATGCGTGAAAAAATCAAAAGGGCAATTAACCTTGCTTTGCGTGAAAATCCCGACGACGAGCATATGCAAAAACAAAAGTTGCTGATTCATTCATCAAGCATTTCAACGGTACACTCCTTTTGCATGAATACTTTAAAGAGCAATATTTATCAGACGGACCTGCCTGTTGATTTTTCTCTTGTGTCCGAAACCGAAGGCTCAATTATGCTCAAAGAGGCTCTTGACGAGGTTCTTGAAAGGTTTTATGAAAAAATTGATATAGATTCATCCTTTGCCGACCTTGTTATGGGCTACGGCGGAATTAAAAATGATGCAACCCTGCGTGAAACGGTGCTGAATCTTCACAAGTTCAGCCGGAGCATGGCTGATCCGTCGGGGTGGCTCAATGAGGCTTTGAGGGAGTACAGATACGCTAACAAAAACGGTGAGCTTTCGGACGGTTGGCTCAGAGGGCGGATGTGCGAGTTTGTTGAAAAGACAAGGGACGAGGTTCTTGGCATTTACCGTCAGATTAAAGCTGTTATGGCTGACAGACTGCCAAAGGACCATCCTTATGTTCCTTTTTTTGACGATGAGGCCGCAAGCCTTGGTCGGGTTTTTGAACATATGAATCCTCAAAGCTATTCATCGGTGAAGTCCGAGCTTGACTGCTTTGCGTTTCCCAGAATGAAAAGCGGTTTGTCCAAGGCGGAAGAGGATATACGGGTAACTCAGGAAAAAATCAAGGCGCTCAGGGCTTTGGCAAAGGAGTCCATTGAGGATTTGAAAAAATGCTTTTCGGCAAATGAGGATGAGGTTCTCCTTAGAATGAAGAATACCTATCCCATGCTCAGGACGCTCAAAAATATTGTGCTGATGCTTGACAGGCGGTTCACCCGAAAAAAGCGGAGCAAGAATTTTCTTGATTTCAACGACCTTGAACATCAGATGCTGAGGCTGGTGAGGACAAAGAATGGTGAAAGCACCGAGGTTGCCGAAAAGCTCCAGATGAAATATGCGGCGATTCTTGTTGATGAATATCAGGACACCAACTACATACAGGAAGCCATTTTTCGGGCTGTATCACGGAGCAACAGCAATATTTTTATGGTTGGCGACCTGAAACAGAGTATTTACAAATTCAGAAATGCCGTTCCCAAATTATTTTTGAATAAGTATGAAAGCTACGGCAGGGAAGGCGAGAATGGACATCTGATTCAACTGTTCAGAAACTTCCGAAGCCGTGAAAATGTTGTTTCAACGGTGAATTTTCTGTTTGAGCGGATTATGTCGCCCGAGGTGGGCGATGTGGAATATACCCAGCAGGAATATCTGATGCACGGAGCGGAGTATTATCCCAAAGAGGACTGCAACGGGGATTATGATACGGAATTCCACGTGATTTGCAAGGATGTGACCGATGATGAGGGTAATGTTGTTGAAGCGCTGAACAAAACCGAGGTTGAGGCACGCTTTGCGGTTGAGCGTATAAATAAGCTGAGGCGTGAGGGCTTTGAGGTTTTTGACAAAGAGAAAAACACAATGCGGAGCATTGAATTCCGTGATATTGTTATTCTGGTGCGAAACCCAAGAAGCACAGCACCAATTATTGAAAAGGTTTTTGACGATTGCGGAATTCCTGTTTACACCGAGGTGGGGCACAGCTATCTTGGGGCGCAGGAAATTCAGACCGTTATGGCATTTTTGCAAATTATTGACAATCCAAGACAGGACATACCTTTGATTGCGGTTTTGCGTTCACCGATGTGGGATTTCACCCCCGAAGAACTGGCAGAGGTCAGAAATTCAAAACGGGGTGGTTGCTTTTTTGATGCTCTTGTGCAGTCGGCAGATGACGGAAACATGAAAGCGGCGGATTTCATTGAAAAGCTCAACGGATTGAGGAAAAATGCCGAAGTTCTCAGTGTTGACAGGATTATTTACAGTATATATTATGATTTTGGATATTATGCCTATGTGGGCTCTCTCAAACGTGGTGCAGAGCGTCAGGCAAATCTCAGACTGCTTGTGGAGCACGCCACGGATTTTGAACGAACAAAGCTCAGCGGCTTGTTCAGCTTTATGAATTATATTGAGACCATGCGTGCCGAAGGGGGCGACCTTGTTCCTGCCAAAACCTTTGGCGAGGGTGCTGATGTTGTGAGAATCATGAGCATACACAAGTCAAAGGGGCTTGAGTTTCCCGTTGTGTTTTTGATGGACACAGCGCACCGATTCAATTTGTCTGATGCATCAAAAACGGTTATATGGGACGGAATGGGAGGAATGGGTGCATATTTTGTTGATGCAAAAATGCGCGTGAAGTATTCAACGCTCCCAAGGTTTTTTGTGGGAATGGAGCTGAAGACAGCGTTTTTGTCCGAGGAGATGCGACTCCTTTATGTTGCCCTGACCCGTGCAAAGGAAAAGCTGATTATAACATCAACCTTCAGGGCGGGTGAAAAATCATGGATGACTCCCGTCTGGGACGAAAATGGTCGTGCGGCACTGCCTTATGTGAGAGGCTCAGGGGCTTACCGTGAATGGTTGGTTTCGGCATTCATGCTCCATCCCGATGCAAAGGCGCTGAGGGATTTTTGCGGAATTTCCGAGGACGTGGCGGAAAGACAGAGCGATTTTGGAATGAGATTTTTTGTGCATCAGAGTCCCGACGAATTTGAAACCGAGAGCTTGGTTGAAGGGCAGATTTCCAATGAAGCCTCAGAGGAGGAAGCCTTTTTTGATGAGATAAAAAGAAAGTTTGATTTTGTTTATCCAAATGAGAATCTGGGAACCCTTCCTGTAAAGATTTCGGTCAGCGAAGTGAAGCGGATGCAGGCGGAGGAGGGGGATTTTGTTCCCTTGCTTGAACGGCTCCGAACAGAGGAGGTTGCCCATTTGGAAACACCTTCGGGGGCTGAACGTGGGACGATTGTTCATTTTGTTTTGCAGATGCTTGACCCCAAGGCGGTTAATTCTGCAAATGATGTGGAGCGTGTTGTGGATGAGCTGCAAGAAAAGGGCGTTCTGAGCCCTGCTCAGGCGGCCATGGTGGATTGCAAAAAGATTGCCGGATTTTTTGAAAGTCCAATGGGGCAACGACTCAAAAATGCCGTCAGACGTGAAAACGAGTTCAGCTTTTATACAAAGGCTTCTGCCGTCGAGATATACGGTGAGGGGACATTGGGCGAGGTTCTGCTTCAGGGAACAATTGATTGCTTCTTTGTTGAAAGTGACGGACGCACGGTGCTTCTTGATTTCAAGACGGATGTTGTAAAATCAAAGGAAGCGGCAAAAAAGGCGGCAAGGCGTTATGATGTTCAGATGAAATATTATAAAAAAGCATTGGAGGAAATTCTTGAAGCATCGGTTGACGAGTGTTGCTTGTATTTTCTGGAATGTGGGGAGCTGGTTGACATGAATGAGTGGGTCAGAGGTGATTTTGTATGATGTTTTTGGGGACGTTGGTTAATTGCTTTGCGGTTATTGCAGGCAGCGGAATTGGCTTGCTTGTGAAAAAAGGTATTTCCGAAAAAATCAGCACAAGCATTATGAATGCACTTGCCCTTTGTGTTTTGTATATTGGTGTGAATGGCGCTTTTGAATGTCAGAATGTGCTTGTTGTGATTGTTTCAATGGCTTTGGGTACATTCATCGGTGAGTGGATTGATTTGGACGCAAGGCTTGACGGACTTGGACAACGGCTTGAGAACAGCCTTGGAAAAGGAAAGGAAAAAGGCTCAATATCGTCGGGCTTTGTTGCGGCAAGTCTGCTTTTCTGTGTTGGTGCGATGACCATTGTGGGTTCACTTCAAAGCGGTATTTCGGGGAACCATGAAACCTTGTTTGCAAAGTCGCTTATTGACGGAATTGCCGGAATGGTTCTGGCATCTGCGCTGGGAATTGGCGTTATGCTGTCGGCGGTGTTTGTGCTTGTGTATCAGGGCTTGATTACTCTTTGTGCCGGATTCCTTGAGCCTGTGCTGACCGAAGTTATTGTTTGTGAAATGACGGCGGTGGGGTCGTTGCTTGTTGTGGGGCTCAGCTTCAATATGCTGAAAATAACAAAAATCAAGGTTATGAATTCTGTGCCTGCAATGTTTGTTCCCATTGCTGTTTATTGGGGAATTGAGCTTTTTAATTATGTTTTTGGGGGTTAATGTTATGAAAAGAATTGCAAAATTTGAAAAAGTGAGTCAAAAACAGTTTATCCTTGGCTGGATGGATGCATTCAACACGGGTATCGGCATTTATGATTCCTTTGAAAGGGTAAAGCTGCCACAGCGTGCCACATCGGGCTCGGCAGGCTATGATTTTTATGCTTTGAAGGATGTGGAGCTTGCCCCCGGTGAATCAATCAAAATGGCAACGGGTGTCCGCGTGAAGATTGAAGAGGGTTGGGTTCTGAAAATTTATCCCCGAAGCGGTCTGGGCTTTAAGTACCGTCTTCAGCTTGCCAATACTGTTGGAATAATTGACAGCGATTATTATTATTCTGACAACGAGGGACATATTTTTATAAAGATAACAAATGATTCCCATGAGGGCAAGACCTTGTTTATCAAAGAAGGGACGGCGTTTGCCCAGGGTGTTTTTGTTGAGTACGGAATCACGGTTGATGACGATGCAACCGAGGTTCGCAACGGAGGCTTTGGGTCAACAGGGAAATAAAAAGTTAAAACCCCACCGTGCGGTGGGGTTTTGTTGTTCATATTATTCGGCAGATCTGTAAGCCGAGTTCTGTCATTTAAGACGGTCATCTATCTAAGCCTTGCATCACTGCAGGGCTTCAGCCACCTTCCCAAGAGACGCCGGGCCGACTTAACCTCTTCTATCAGGTGTTGCTCCAGGTGGGGTTTACAGCACGCTTCCGTCGCCGGAGCGTGGGTGAGCTCTTACCTCGCCTTTCCACCCTTACCGAAAAAATCCGGCGGTATATTTCTGTTGCACTTTCCTTAAAGTTGCCTTCACAAGGGGTTACCTTGCACCCTGCCCTGCGGAGCTCGGACTTTCCTCACGCACAGGATTGCTCCATTGTGCCCGCGACCGCCCAATCTACCGAATTCAAATTCCATTAAAAATGTAGGGGTCGATGCCTACATCGACCCGAAATCCGGACGGATGTGGGCATCCTTCCCTACAATATCAAATCACACTTACTGTTCGTTGTATGCAGATACCTTAATTACACCGTCAACAGCCTTCAAGTCATTGATGATTGTGTCAACAACGTTGCTGTGTGTGTCAATCATTGTGTATGCAATGTCGCCACGGCTCTTGTTAATCATATTTTCAATGTTGATGCCGTCCTTTGCAAAAACATCAGTAAGCTGTGTGAGCATTGAAGGAACATTCTTGTGTGCAATGGTAACACGTGAACCGCAAACCTTGCCCATGTCGCAGTTGGGGAAGTTAACAGAATTCTTGATGTTTCCGTTTTCCAAAAAGTCTTTCAGCTCCTGAGCTGCCATAACAGCACAGTTATCTTCGCTTTCGGGTGTTGATGCACCAAGGTGAGGCATAACAACAACATTATCGTTTTTGAGGAGAGTTTCGGTTGCAAAGTCCGTAACGTAAGCTGCAACTGTTCCGTCTTCAAGTGCCGCACAAACGTCTGTGTCAACAACAAGCTCTGCACGTGAGAAGTTGAGAAGACGAACACCGGGCTTAACCTTTCTGAAGGTGTCGCTGTTGAACATTCCCTTTGTGTCAGCTGTTGCAGGAACATGAATTGAAATATAATCGCTCTGTGCAAGAACTGTGTCAATATCGTTTGCCTTTACAGCGGCACGGGTCATGCTCCATGCGGCATCAACCGAAAGATAAGGGTCATAGCCGATAACGTTCATGCCAAGTGCATGAGCTGCATTTGCAACACGAACACCAATGGCACCAAGACCGATGATACCAAGGGTTTTGCCCTGAATTTCGGGACCAACAAAGTTTGACTTGCCTTTTTCTACCAGCTTGCCAACCTGATCGCCTTCGCCAATGAGAGTCTTTGCCCAGTTGATACCCTGAACAACCTTACGTGATGCAAGGAGGATACCTGCAATAACAAGCTCCTTAACAGCGTTTGCATTTGCACCGGGAGTGTTGAAAACAACAATACCCTTTTCGCTGCATTTTTCAATGGGAATATTATTTGTGCCGGCACCTGCTCTTGCAATTGCAGCCAAACTTGAGGGAAGCTCCATATCGTGCATATTGAAACTTCTCAGAATAATGCCGTCGGGATTTTCAACTTCATCACCAAAGGTATATTTATCATCAAATACATTAAGACCGATTTTTGCGATCTTGTTTAATGTCTGAACTTTATACATAATAAAAACTCCTTATTAAAGATTCTCTGCTTCAAATTTCTTCATGAATTCAACAAGGGCTTCAACGCCTTCTGCGGGCATAGCGTTGTAGATGCTTGCACGCATACCGCCAACAGATCTGTGACCCTTGAGGTTTTCAAAGCCTGCGGCTGACGCTTCCTTGCAGAACTTCTTGTCAAGGTCAGCATCGCCTGTCACAAAGCAAACATTCATCATTGAACGATACTTCTTTTCTGCTGTGGGCTTGAAGAGCTTTGAGTTGTCAAGGAAGTCATAAAGAAGAGCTGCCTTCTTTTCATTTCTTTCCTTCATGGCTTCAAGTCCGCCGTTCTTGAGCGCCCATTTATAAACCAGACCTGCAACATAAATTGCATAGCAGGGAGGTGTGTTGTACATTGAATCGTTGTCAGCCATTGTCTTGTAGTCAAGCATTGTGGGAATATCTTCACGAGCATTGCCCATAAGGTCTTCACGGATGATAACAACTGTGAGACCTGCGGGAGCCATGTTCTTCTGAGCACCTGCATAGATTACGCCAAACTTGGTAACATCAACAGGCTCGCTTGTGATGCATGATGACATATCCGCAACAAGAACCTTGTCGCCAACGTTGGGAACTTCGGGATACTTTGTACCAAAAATTGTGTTGTTATAGCAAACATGAACATAATCCGCATCTTCACGAACCATATCGGGTGTGATTTCGGGTATGTAGCTGAAGGTCTTGTCTTCTGAGGTTGCAATACATTTTGCATCGCCGTATTTTTTGGCTTCTTTGAATGCCTTGCCTGAGAACTGACCTGAAACAACATAATCAGCCTTGCCGCTCTTCATAAGGTTGAGGGGGATTGCCGCAAACTGTGTTGAAGCACCACCCTGGAGGAAAAGCACCTTGTAGTTATCGGGAATATTCATGAGCTTTCTGAAATCAGCTTCGGTTTCCTTTATAATTGCATCATAAACAGGAGAACGGTGGCTCATTTCCATAACCGACATACCTGAACCGTTATAGTTGGTCATTTCGGCTGCGCACTGTTCAAGAACTTCAAGAGGCAGCATGGAAGGACCTGCTGAAAAATTATAGATTCTGTTCACAAAAAACACTCCTAACATAAATATAAAAATTTTTATACTTATATAGTATATACCTTTTTTTTCTTTACGTCAACAGAAAATTTGACTATTTTTTAACAAATTTATCAAATTAACTTGTTTGAACATAATAAAAGTCGGGAAAGGGGAGACAGTCATGCTGAGCTTGCCGAAACATCTTTTGACAGATTCTTCACTATGTTCAGAATGACCGGTTACTTAATTTAATGATATTGGAAAAAGGGAAAATTAGTGTTTTTTCATTCGGATGCCCTTGATAATTTCATATATTCCGATTGCAAGGAGAAAAATTCCGAACATACGTCGTAAAATTTCACCTCTGACCGAAACTGCCACCAGTGACCCGAGAACCGAGCCCGCCATTCCGCAACCGCCGATTATCCGGGCTGTTTTGAATTCCACATTTTTGTTTTTGATGTGGACAAAAAGGGAAATAATTGCTGTTGGAATAAAATAGGTCAGATTGATTCCCTGTGCCAGCTGTTGTGAAATTCCTTCTATTATAATAAGGGCTGGAATGAGGATTGCTCCGCCGCCGATTCCCATTCCGCTGATGATTCCGCTGAAAAAGCCTGTGAGTATATTTATCATTCTTGTTCCTCGCATTTATAATTTATATTTAAGATTCTTCGCTCTGCTCAGAATGACCGCACAATGTAACGCATTTTCTGACAGATTCTTCGCTGCGTCCAAAAGTCATGCTGAGCTTGTCGAAGCATTTTTGCTACACAATCATTTTTATGGCTGTTATGCAAATAACGCCGCCAAAAACAATTTTGAGCCAGCGTTTTGGTATCTTTCCCAACAGCTTTGCTCCCACAAACCCTCCTGCAATACCGCCGATGGATGCGGTCAGCCACAGCCTGAAGTCAAAGTGACCTTTGTAAACATAGGTAACCGAACTGACAACCGACATCATCAGAATAATTGCAATTGCCGTTGAATGTGACTTTTTTTCGTCAATTCCAAGAAACTTTTCCATTGCAGGAACAACAACCGAACCGCCTCCTGCACCAAACAAGCCGTTGAGGATTCCGGTTACAAGTCCAATCATAATTTCTTTCCGGTGTTTACGCAACAAAAAAACCTCCAAAAACACTTTTGGTTAGTTTTTGGAGGTTTTGCATTAATTATTCAGGGTTTCAAAAAGAATTCCTTCACGGATGCCCACATCTGCAACAATAAGCAAGGGGGAAGCAATCAGCCTTTTCAGCTCCATAAAGGGAAGAAGTCCGCCAACTATTATGTCGCCCCGTTCCTTTCCGATTCCGGGCATACTGCAACGCTGCTCGCAGCTTGCGCTGATGATTTTTTCGATGAGTGCATCTGCGTCTGACGAGGGAATTTCGTGACGGTTGATGGCTGTTGTGCTTTGGTCATTCATATGATATTTTGCAAAAGAACGGAGAGTTCCGCCAATTCCCACAATGGGGGCGCCTTGCATCAAATCAAGCCACGGAAGCTCCTCAACGTGTTTTTGGATATATGTTTTTGCTTCTTCGATGGTGTTTTTGTCCTCAGACGCCGAGAAAAACATTTCCGTGATGGAACGTGAGCCCATGGGCTTGCTGATTGCGGGCTTCACCATTGCTCCGTCGGAAATGGCAATAAACTCCGTACTGCCGCCACCAATATCGCAGATAATTCCCCTTTGGACGCCAAGAGTTTTGGATATTGCAAGGCAGTCAAGTGCCGCCTCGGTTTCGCCGTCAATAATTTCGATGTCCATTCCCGAAACGGCCTTTACGGTGTCAGCAAATTCTTTGCCGTTTTTTGCTTTGCGCATTGCGGCTGTTGCAACGCATCTGACTTTGGTGACCCCTTCTTTTTGCATAATTTGCCTGAATTCCAGAATTGCGTTCACGGTTCGCAGTTGAGGTTCGGGCTGAAGACACATATTTTCATTCATGCCCTCGCTCAGCTTCACCATTTTTCTGTAATTTCCAATCTGACAAAAGGACTTGTCCGGATTAATTTCATATATGCTCATTCTGATTGAGTTTGAGCCAAGGTCAATAACTGCAAGCTTTTCCATACCCACACCATCCTTATCCGTTAATATGTTTGCAATGTCATAAACGTACATGAAACCTTATCTTCGTAAAATTTTACCAAAAGAATTGTAGCATAGTTTGTTGCATTTGGCAAGTGTTTTAAAATTATAAATATTTTCTGTTTTTTTTTACAAAAGTATTGTAAATATACAAAAAAGTGTGGTAAAATAAATTGAAATAATATTAATCTTAAATCTTAATAAAGAAGGGGTTTTGAAAATGGAATTAATTTATAAAGGAAAGACAAAAGATGTTTACAGTCTTGAAAACGGAAACGTTATGTTGAAGTTTAAGGATGACTGTACCGGCAAGGACGGCGTGTTTGACCCGGGCGAGAATTCGGTTGGTCTCACAATTGAAGGTATCGGTAAGGCAAATCTCGAAACATCTGTTTATTATTTTGAAATGCTCAAAAAAGCAGGCATCAAGACCCATTATGTAAGCGCAAATCTGGATGATGCAACAATGGAGGTTCTCCCCGGCAAGGTGTTTGGTCATGGTCTTGAAGTTATCTGCCGTCTTGTTGCAACAGGAAGCTTCATCCGCAGATACGGTGAGTATATCGAAGACGGAACAGCTTTAGAGGGCGGATATGTTGAGTGTACCTTCAAGAACGACGCAAAGGGCGACCCGCTGGTTACATCCGAAGGTCTTGCCGCTCTTGGTGTTATGTCACCCGAAATGTTCAACAGCATGAAGGAGCAGACACTCAGAATCACAAAAATCATTGCTGATGACCTGAAGGAAATCGGTCTTGACCTTTGGGATATTAAGTTTGAGTTTGGCTATAACAATGATGAGGTTATCCTTATTGACGAAATTGCATCGGGCAATATGCGTGTTTATAAGGACGGCAAGATTGTTGAACCCGTTGAACTCACAAAGCTGATTAACAACAGATAAAATGGTTGGGGCTGTTTAAAACTATGTTTTAAACAGCCCTTTCTTTGAAAGGATGGTTCAGATGCTGTATCTTGAGATTTTTGAAAACCGCGAAGCACTCAGCGAGTATTTTATGTCCAATTCGGGCAAGGTGGGGAAGCGTGCGGCGGTCTTTTGCACATATCAGGAAATTATGGAGCGGTTTGAAGGTAAGGCACGGGAATGGTACAAGATTGCGTATCACGGAAAGCGTGACGGACTTCTGAAACATTTATCAGCTCTGCGCATTGACAACTGGAAGGACTATTTTTTGCATATTAATATGCCTGAAAGCTATACCATGACGGATATGACCGATGTTGCTTCTGAAATCTGCAAGTACAACAACAGTCCAAAAATTGAGCCGCTGTTGAGATGTACCTTTGACCCACAGATGCCTGACGGTGAAATTGAGGTTATTATTGTTGTGCCAAAGCTGGATCTGAGCTGGCATTTTGGAAATATGATGAGATAAAAATGGAGCTGTCGCAAATGCGGCAGCTCCATTGGGATGGACGCAAAATAGTGCATTTTGCGACAGCCCTAATATTATTTTACTCGTTAACTGCATCAAGTGCCTGCTGAATGTCTTCGATAATGTCGTCAACATTTTCGATGCCGACAGAAAATCTGATGAGGTCGGGCGTTACGCCTGCTGCTTCAAGCTCTGCATCATTCAGCTGTCTGTGGGTATGGCTTGCGGGATGAAGAACCGATGTTCTTGCATCGGCAACGTGTGT
The DNA here is from genome assembly GCA_017436245.1 of Clostridia bacterium. Taxonomy (GTDB): domain Bacteria; phylum Bacillota; class Clostridia; order Monoglobales; family Monoglobaceae; genus SIG440. Next base: position 11,246 of record JAFSDN010000028.1, on the reverse strand, counting down.
TACAATTGCCGCAAGCTTCAGGCTGTCCATAAACTTAACTGCCGCTTCTCTGCCGCCCTTAACGCCAAAGGAGATAACGCCGCATGAGCCGTTGGGAAGATACTTCTTTGCAAGCTCGTGGTATTTGTCGCCCTCAAGTCCGCAGTACTTAACCCATGAGATTTTTGGGTTTTTGCTCAGATATTCGGCAACCGCCTGCGCATTGCTGCAATGACGTTCCATTCTGAGGGGGAGGGTTTCAAGACCCAGATTCAAAAGAAAAGCGTTGTGGGGTGAGGGGATTGAGCCAAGGTCACGCATAACCTGTGCTGTGAGCTTGGTGATGTATGCCGCTTTACCGAATTTTTCGGTGTATGTGATTCCGTGATATGATTCGTCGGGAGTTGTGAGACCGGGGAACTTTCCGCTTGCTGTCCAGTCGAAGTTTCCGCTGTCAACAACCGCACCGCCAACCTGAGTTGCGTGTCCGTCCATATACTTGGTTGTGGAGTGAACAACAATGTCGGCACCCCATTCAAAGGGACGGCAGTTTATGGGAGTTGCAAAGGTGTTGTCAATAATCAGGGGAACCTGATGTGCATGTGCAATTTTTGCCCATTTTTCGATGTCAAGGACAACAAGTGCGGGGTTTGCAATTGTTTCGCCAAATACCGCCTTTGTATTTTCGCGGAATGCGGCATTGAGAGTTTCCTCATCAGCATCGGGGTCAACAAAGGTAACGTCAATACCCAGCTTTTTCATTGTAACACCAAAGAGGTTGAATGTTCCGCCGTAAACCGATGATGAACAAATAAAGTGGTCGCCTGCGTTGCAGATGTTGAAGATTGAATAAAAGCAGGCAGCCTGTCCTGAAGATGTGAGCATTCCTGCAACGCCACCTTCAAGGTCTGCAATTTTTGCTGCAACGGCATCGTTGGTTGGGTTTGCAAGACGTGTGTAAAAATATCCGCTTTCTTCAAGGTCAAAGAGCTTGCCCATCTGTTCTGTTGAGCCGTACTTCCATGTGGTGCTTTGATATATGGGGAGAACACGGGGTTCGCCGTTTTCGGGGGTGTAGCCCGACTGAATACATTTTGTTTCTATTCTCATTGGTAAATCCTCCTTAGGTTTTTCATAATTTATAGGTTTATTTTACTCTCTGAGAATAAAAAAGTCAAGCAAAAGTATGGTCAAATAAAAAAATTTGTGGTATAATCATGGTGTTATATATGACGTATCTGAAACGGGATGCATGAATCCGTTGTCCTCAACTGAGGATATGTCGCCTGCGATTATGGTGTTGCCGTAAACAAAAATACTTGCCACAACCTCTGTTGATGCGGAGCTTTGGTGGTTCAGCACACGGTAGGAGTAACGTGTGACCGACTTGCCCTTGAAGTCTTCAAGATTGAAGCCTGATGCCTTTTGCATGGCGTTGTAGGTTTGATAAACGGCATCGAAATCGGTGGGGATTGTCAGATGTGAAATTTCGGTGGGGTTTTCCTCAATCTGCCAGCCAAGACCGTTCAGATATTCAATTATCATCAGGTTGGTTGAATTGTCGATGCGGAAAAGTCCGAATATAATCAGCATAATCACGGCGGATGCGGTGATTACGGCAAAAAGGTATTTGTTTCGGTTGATGAAAGGTGCAGCTCTCACTTTTTTGCCTCCCTATGTTTTTTTATTTTTTAGTATATGTGCGGAAAATATTTTTAAGAACAGGAGTCTGCGTATGAGACTTGACAAATTTCTTACTGCCTGCGGTGTGGGCAGCAGAACGGAAGTGAAGAAAATAATTAAATCGGGTGCGGTGTCGGTCAACGGAAAGACGGCAACCAAAGCGGATATGCATCTTGAAGTGGATACGGATACGGTGACGGCTTTTGGTCAGGAAATCAAGTACCGTGAATTTGTTTATCTGATGCTCAACAAGCCTCAGGGCTATCTTTCTGCAACCCGTGACGGCAGAACGCCCACGGTTATGGAGCTTGTTCCCGATGAATATATGCATTTTGAGCCGTTCCCCGTTGGCAGACTTGATATTGATACCGAGGGCTTTTTGCTTCTGACAAATGACGGGGATTTGGCACACAGGCTGCTGTCACCCAAAAAGCATATTCCCAAAACTTATATTGCACAGCTTGAAAAGGCTGTTGATGATAACGCTGTTGATGCGTTCAGAGCCGGAGTTGTTCTGGATGACGGGTACAAAACACTTCCTGCGGAGCTGAAAAGTCTTTCGGAGACGGCGCCGTATTTTGCTGAAATTGTAATACATGAGGGCAAATTTCATCAGGTTAAAAGGATGTTTCAGGCTGTGGATAACAAGGTTTTGTATCTGAAGCGTACAAAAATGAACGGACTTGCTTTGGACGAGAGCCTTGAATTGGGCCAGGTGCGTGAAATCACAGAAGAGGAAATGAAGCTCCTTGTACCCGAAAATGCTTCATAAGAATGAAAGAAGGAGAAAAAATGATACCAAATTATATTCCAAGAGTTATAACAGTCAACGACCTTTCGGGATTTTGCCGTGTGTCGCTGACCGAATCCATTTCAATTCTTTCGGCAATGGGAACAGAGGTATGCCCTTTGCCCACGGCGGTTCTTTCAACCCATACATATCATTTTACTGACTATACGTTTTGCGACCTGACCGAAGAAATGCCCAAAATTCTTGAGCACTGGCTGAAGCTGGGAATAAAATTCAACGGAATATGTACGGGATATATGGGCAGCTCACGTCAGATTGAAATTCTGAGCGAGTTTATAAAAGCTGAAAAAAATTCTGATTTTTTGACGGTTATTGACCCTGTTCTGGGCGATAACGTGCTTTCGGATGCGGAAACGGTGTATTATGACCGAATGAACGACCTTTTGTGTTCAATGAAAAGGTTTGTGGGGCTTGCTGATGTGATAACGCCCAATCTCACCGAGGCGTGCTTGCTTCTTGACAGAAAATATCCCGACCATCCTCTTTCCGAAAGGGAAATCAAGGATATGATGCTTGAGCTTTCGGAGCTGGGCCCAAAAAAAATCGCCATAACCTCCGTTATGTGCGGTGAAAGCAAAATGTGTGTGGGTGTTCTTGACAAGGATGCAGGAAAAACCGCTTTTCTTGATTGCGGCTATGTTGACCGTCCCTTCCATGGAACGGGGGATATTTTTGCGGCTGTTCTCACGGGGGCTTTGGTTCGGGGAAAGTCAATGGTTCAGGCGTCGGAGCTTGCTGTGGATTTTATCAAGGCAGCAATAGCCGAAACCATGAAGTACAGAGATATTCCCATTCAGCATGGAGCGATTTTTGAACCTGTAATTTCAAAGTTCTTTGCCGAGCGGTTGTGACAGATTTATCATCTTGTGATGTCCTCAAACTTTCCGTTTATCAGCATTGCAAGGTCATTGGGACTCATTTTCAGTTGTGTTCCCAGTCTGCCGTCGCTGAACATAATTCTGTCAAATTCGGCGGCACTTTTGTGGATAACCGTGGGGAAGGCTTTTTTCATTCCGATGGGACTGCATCCGCCACGGACGTAGCCTGTTGTGGCAAGCAAATCCTTTACAGGGAGCATTTCAACTGACTTTTCACCCACGGCTTTTGCTGCCTTTTTCAGGTCAAGCTCGTCAGAAACAGGCACAACAAAAACAAAAAACTGTCCGGGCTTCCCTTTGGTCACAAGGGTTTTGAAGGTTTGTGCATAGGGCTGACCCAGCTTGTGGGCAATTGCTGTGCCTTCCATGAACCCATCACTTTCATAATTAATTGCTTCAAAATCTATTTTTGCAGTTTCGGCAATACGGACTGCATTTGTTTTTATGTTCTTTTCCTTAGCCATTTTTATCCGCCTTTTCAGTTATCTTTACTTTTTGTTTTTTTACAGAATTGCAACGTTTTTCTTCACGTTTTTCGGTTGCTTCCTTCAACAGGGTGTATGCTGTTGCCGTTGCCGGAACGCTCACAAGCATTCCAAGGGCTCCTGCAATTCCTCCGCCCACGGTGATTGCCGCAAGAATCCAGATTGGCGACAGATTCAGCTTGCTTCCGATTACTTTGGGATAAATCAGATTTTCCTCAAGCTGCTGCAAAATCAGAATAAAAATCAAAAACACAATGGCTTTTACGGGAGCGGCAGTAAGGATTATGAACGCACCAACCCCTGCCCCGATGAATGCACCTGCCACGGGAATCAGAGCTGTTACTCCAACCAGAGCACCCACCATTGGCGCATAGGGAATTTGGAGAATGAACATTCCAAGGGTACACAATCCGCCCAGAATAATTGCTTCAATTGATTGTCCGGCAATGAAGTTACGGAAGCTTATGCTTGTGACCGAAGCCGCATGAATCAGCCATTGACTGACTCCGTCCGGTAACCACGCACAAAGCAGACGGCGGAGCTGTCTTTTGAGTTTTTCTTTATTAAAGAGAATATATATTGCAAAGACAAAGGCAACAACAATGTTGAATATTCCTCCGATTAAGGTCGTCAGAGTTCCAAAGGCGGTGCTCACGATGTTTCCGCCTTGGTTTCTCAGCCATTCCTGTATGTTTGCGTATATATTTTCCCAGTCAAAGCCCAACAGAAAGTTTCCAAGGGGCATATCTGAGATTTCTTCGGTGCTCATGGAGGTGATGCGCTTGACAAACGCTCCGATTCCTTGTGCCGCAATGGTGAATGCCTTGACAAGCTCGGGGATTACCAGCCATATAATTCCAAGAATAATTCCTGCAATCAGAATAAGGGATAAAATAAAGGCAACAGGTCTGCGCAGCCTGCACAGCCATGCTTTTTTTGTTTTTTGCCATAAATGTGATTGGATAAAACGCATGGGAACGTTCAGAATCACGGCAATTACAACTCCTGTGATTAGCGGCGAAATAAGGCTCAAAAGCCACATCAAAGCGTCTGCCACCGTGTCAATGTTTTGTATGCCCAGAAAAATCAGGGTGCAAACCGCCACCAGTGAAACAATCCATGCCGTAAGGTTTTTTTTGTTTTTTAAAAATGATTCCATAGCTAACGCTCCTTGAAAGATATATATGTATTATATAGGAAAAACGGAATTATGGCAAGTAATTTCTTAAATGTTAAAAAAATGTTAAATTTTTGACAAAACTTTTGATATAACCCTTGAAATTTTCCCAAAAGGGTGTTATAGTTATGATGGAGAAAATTTGAATTCAAATGAAGGGAGGACGTCTGTGATGTCGAATTTGTTTGTATGCCTTATGGGTATGGGAACGGTTTTTGTTGGTCTGATTTGCATAATTGTTCTTTGCACCGTTATGGGAATGATTTTCAGAAATTTTGCAAAGACTCCTGTCAAAGCACCTGCGGCAGCACCTGTCGGGGCAAATACGGCAGCTGCACAGCCCATACATAACAAGCAGGAAGTTATTGCTGCTGTTTGCACGGTAATTGCAGAAGAGCTTGGCACAGATGTGAACAACATCAGAGTAAAATCCTTTAAGAAAGTTTAACCGCTTTCATTTGTGATCACTCAACAAAAGTTTACAAAATCAGTTTGGAGGTTTTGAAATGAAAAAATACAGAGTTAATGTTAACGGAACAGAATATGAAATTGAAATTGAAGTTATGAGCGATGCTGAAGCAAGTGCATCAAAGCAGGCTGCACCTGCGGCTCCTGCTCCTGCAGCAGCTCCTGCTCCTGCGGCTTCTGCCGGTGCCGGTGAAGCAGTAAACAGCCCTATGCCCGGAACAATCCTTTCGGTTAACGTAAAGACAGGGGATGCTGTGAAAAAGGGTCAGGTTCTGATGATTTTAGAGGCAATGAAAATGGAAAACGAAATTATGGCAGGTGCAGACGGAACGGTTACGGCTGTTATGGTAAATGCAGGTCAGGCTGTTGAAGCCGGTGCCGCACTTTGCACAATTCAGTAAAAAAGAAAGGCGGTTTAATTATTATGAAAAAAAGAATTTTTGCCGGTATTCTGCTGGCGTTTATACTGATGCTTTCGGCGCTTCCCTGCTTTGCGGAGGCTGTTGATGCAGCTCCTGTGGAAGAAGCTCCCGCCGAGGAGGCTGTTGCTGAAGAAGAGCTTCAGGTTGAGGAGGTTCCCACAGAACCTGCTCCTGCTCCCGAAGCACCCAAGTTTGAGGCGAGCAGTAATCTCACCCTCAAAGAAGCGTTTTATAATAATGACGAAAAAGCAATTACATTCACCATTGCAAACAATACAAAGGATGAACAAGATATTATTCTTGCGGCATTGGAGTTTGACACAGCAAAAATTGAAGTAACTGCTGATATGCAGAACATTCTGCCTTCAAGCATTGCTCCTCAGATGGGCATTGAAATGGCAGACGGTGTTATTATTTTTGTTCAGAAGCCCGTTCTTGCAGGAAAGGAACTGACCGTTAAATTCCCTGCAACAGTTGCAGATTATAAGGCTGATGCACTTCCGCAAATTAAGCTTGCGGCATATGTTCAGACCGTGTCCGGTGTTCTTGACCTGACAAAGGCTTCAGACGGAGGTCAGGCAGGCATCACCTTCCAGAGCTTTGACAATATTCTGACCGTGGGCAAGGCAGGTGGATTTTCCTTTGCTTTCCTCAAGGACAACCTGTTGAATATTGCTGTTATTCTGCTTTGGATTATTGTTCTGGCAATGATTATTGTTATGGCTGTTTCAAAGTCATCCTGCAAAAAGACAGCAGATGCTGAAACAGAAGATGTTGAAGATACAGAAGAATTTGCAGAAACAGCAGAGGATGCTGAATTTATGGCAGAAGACGATGAAGCTGCTGATGATGAAGCTGCTGATGATGAAGAAGGAGATATTGAAGATGAAGAAGTACAGGGTTAACGTAAACGGAACAGAATATGAAATCGGAATCGAGCTTATGAGCGAAACAGAGGCAAGTGCTCCCAAAGCGGCATCTGCTCCTGCGGCAGCTCCTGCTCCTGCGGCTTCTGCCGGTGCCGGTGAAGCAGTAAACAGCCCAATGCCCGGAACAATCCTTTCGGTTAACGTAAAGGCAGGGGATGCTGTGAAAAAGGGTCAGGTTTTGATGATTTTGGAAGCAATGAAAATGGAAAACGAAATTATGGCAGGTGCAGACGGAACGGTTACGGCTGTTATGGTAAATGCAGGTCAGGCTGTTGAAGCCGGTGCCGCACTTTGCACCATCCAGTAAAAAAGAAAGGCAGTTGACAAATTATGAAAAAGAGAATTCTTGCCGGTTTTTTGCTGGCATTTATGCTGATGATTTCAGCACTTCCCTGCTTTGCGGAGGCTGTTGAGGCAGTTCCTGCCGAAGAAGCTCCTGCTGCGGAGGCTGCTGCTGAGGAAGAGCTTCAGGTTGAAGAGGTTCCAACCCGTGCGGTTGCTCCCGAGCCCATTGCACTTCCCGAAGGTAACAGCTTTGTCGTTAACGAAGCGGCTTATGACAACGAAGCTCAGAAAATAACCTTGAAAATAACAAACTCGTCAACCGAACCCGAGGCAATTCTTTTTGTTCGTTTGGCGTACGACACAGCTTTGATTACTGTGAACCCCGACAACCAGACAATTTTCCCCGGACAGATGGCGGCTCAGCTTGGTCTTGAGGAAAAGGACGGTATCCTTATCAATGTTTCAAAGGAAGTTAAGGCAGGTGCAGAACAGGTAATTGTTCTTCCTGCAACAGTTCCGGCTTATGACGAAAAAGCCGCAAACAAGAACCTTCCTTTGGTGAACGCTGAAATTATTTCACAGTCCCTTGCAACAGAAATGGACCTTACTGTGAATGGGGCACTTGACTCGAAGCTCAGAATTCAGGAAATTACAGATTTGTTTGGCGTTGAGCCAATAACAGCAGGTCAGGCTGTTTCAAACTTCTTGAATCAGACGGGCTTTGCAATGCTCATCAAAGGCTTCCAAAGCAACTGGAAGGTAATTGTTATGCTTCTGATTTCTTTTGTGTTGCTTTACCTTGCAATTGTAAAGAAGTTCGAGCCGTTGCTCCTTCTTCCCATTGCCTTTGGTATGCTCCTCACAAACCTTCCCGGTGCAGGAATGTTCCATGAAGAATTTTTTGCCGGCGGTCATGTTCATTGGGATATGTTTGGCGGCGCAGGTGGTATCACCCCCGGTCTTCTTGATATTCTTTATCTTGGCGTAAAGCTTGGAATTTATCCTTGTCTTATCTTTGTTGGTGTTGGTGCAATGACAGACTTCGGTCCGCTGATTGCAAACCCCAAGAGCCTTCTTCTTGGTGCGGCGGCACAGCTTGGTATCTTCATTACATACATTGTTATGATGCAGTTCTTTGGCTTTACATCTGCAGAAGCTGCTTCAACAGGTATCATCGGCGGTGCTGACGGTCCCACAGCAATCTTTGTCACATCAAGACTTGCTCCTCACCTCCTTGGCCCAATTGCAGTTGCGGCATATTCGTATATGGCACTGGTTCCCGTAATTCAGCCTCCCATTATGAAGGCACTCACAACCAAGAAGGAACGTCAGATTGTTATGAAGCCTCTCCGTGAAGTTTCAAAGACAGAAAAGATTGTATTCCCTATTGCGGTTGCAGTATTTGTATCGCTTCTTGTTCCCTCGGCTGGTCCGCTGATTGGATGCCTTATGCTTGGTAACCTTGCAAAAGAATGCGGTGTTGTTGACAGAATTGCAAAGACTGTTCAGAACGAATTGATGAACATTGTTACAATCTTCCTGGGACTTTCAGTTGGTGCAACAGCAACGGCTGACACCTTCCTTGCTCCCAAGACTCTTGCGATTATCTTTGTTGGTGTTGTTGCATTTGGTGTTGGTACAGCAGGCGGTGTTCTTCTTGCAAAGTTCATGAACCTGTTCACAAAGAACAAAATCAATCCTCTTATGGGTTCGGCAGGTGTTTCGGCTGTTCCTATGGCGGCTCGTGTTTCGCAGGTTGTGGGTCAGAAGGAAAATCCTCAAAACTTCCTGCTTATGCACGCTATGGGCCCCAATGTTGCGGGTGTAATCGGTTCTGCAATTGCGGCAGGCGTGCTCATCGCACTGTTCGGTTAATATTCTGAAAGGAGATTTAGCTTATGTCAAAAGTGTTTATTACAGATACAATTCTTCGTGATGCTCATCAGTCTCAGGCGGCAACAAGAATGAAGCTTGAAGATATGATTCCTGCCCTTGAAACTCTTGATAAGGCAGGGTACTGGTCACTTGAATGTTGGGGCGGCGCAACCTTTGATGCCTGCATGAGATTCCTCAACGAAGACCCATGGGAAAGACTCAGAACTCTCAAAAAGCATCTTCCCAACACAAAGCTTCAGATGCTTTTCCGTGGTCAGAACATTTTGGGCTACAAGCATTATGCTGACGACGTTGTTGAAGCATTCTGCAAAAAGTCAATTGAAAACGGTATTGACGTTGTTCGTGTTTTGATGCGCTCAATGACCCCAGAAACTTAGAGGCTGCAATCAAATATGTTAAATTCTACGGCGGACATCTTGAAGCTGCAATCAGCTATACTCAAAGCCCCGTTCACAACGAGGATTACTTTGTTGATTTGGCTTGCCGTCTTGAAGAAAAGGGTGCAGATTCAATCTGTATCAAGGATATGGCAAACCTTCTTTTGCCTTATGATGCATACAGCCTTGTGAAGAAGCTGAAGGAAAAGGTTGGTGTTCCCATTCACCTTCATACTCACAACACAGCAGGTACGGGTGATATGACAAATCTTATGGCAATTCAGGCAGGCGTTGATATTGTTGATTGTGCGTTGTCGCCCATGGCAAACGGAACAGCCAATCCTTCAACCGAGAGCCTTGTTGCAACCCTCAAGGGAACAGAATACGATACAGGAATTGATATGAACGTTCTCAGTGAAGCGGCAGCTCACTTCAGAAAGGTTGCAACCAAGATGAAGGAGGAGGGAACTCTTGACCCCAAGGTTCTTAATGTTGATGGCAACACTCTTCTTTATCAGGTTCCCGGCGGTATGCTTTCAAACCTGATTTCTCAGCTCAAACAGGCAAATGCAGAGGATAAGTATTATGAAGTTCTTGCCGAAGTTCCAAAGGTTCGTGAAGACTTCGGGTTTCCTCCTCTTGTAACTCCCACAAGCCAGATTGTTGGTACTCAGGCGGTTCTTAATGTTCTTATGGGCAGATACAAGATGATTTCAAAGGAATCAAAGGGTCTTCTCCGTGGCGAATACGGAAAACTTCCGGGCAAGGTTAATGAAGAAGTTCGCAAAATGGCAATTGGCGACGATAAGGTTATTGATGTTCGTCCTGCCGACTTGATTGAACCCGAGCTTGAAAAGTACAGACAGGAAACAAAGGGAATTGCAAAGTGCGAGGAAGATGTTCTCAGCTATGCATTATTCCCCCAAGTTGCACAGAAGTTCTTTGATGTCCGTGACGGCAGAGCTCAGGCGGAAGCTCCCAAGGCTGCTCCAAAAGCGGACAGCAATGGCGTGAGAACTCTTTATATCGAAGATTTGTCCTAATTGAATTAAAAGAATTAAAAGTAATGACGGACTCTCCAAGCGGAGAGTCCGTCATTGTTTTGCTGCAAAAAACTGGATGTTCGGAGTTAGAGGGACTTGTTTTTTACTGTAATAGGAAAGCTGTAATATCCTAAATTATATAAAAAATGCGCCTACCAAAGCAGACGCAAAAAAAACGCAAACTCCGATAGTCGCCAAACTATTCTCAACAAATGAGGATAAACTCCCATAGTTACAGAGAGGAATTTGCATTTTTATCAAATTCAATCTGTAACTATAAAAGTATAGAGGAAAATTCCCTATATTATAAAAATATAGAGTTCACCCTTATTTTGTTGAATCAATAGTTTGGCACAATTATAATACCACAGTTTTTCTTATTTATCAATATATTTTTATCAAAAACTAATCTCTTATAAAAATTTAATATTTTTTTAAAATTTCTCTTGACATTTGTGCTTAATTGTGCTATTATATTATATGTCTTTTGGACAAGTATATGGCGGTATAGCTCAGTTGGCTAGAGCATACGGCTCATACCCGTAGTGTCACTAGTTCGAATCTAGTTACCGCTACCACCCTTAAAACCCGTGTTTTTTTCAACACGGGTTTTGTACGAGGGATAACAATTGAATATGGCTCCTTGGTCAAGTGGTTAAGACTCCGCCCTCTCACGGCGGCTACAGGGGTTCGAATCCCCTAGGAGTCACCAAAAATCCGTACACGAAAGTGTGCGGATTTTACTTATTACCTCTTCACTATTCACTATTCCCTAAAATTCATTTGTGTACGGATTTTTGGAAAGTAATAAGT
>JAFSDN010000004.1 GCA_017436245.1 Clostridia bacterium | reverse complement strand
ATTTTGACTCAGGAAAACATTAAAAATGTTTTCCCACACTGCACATTCATTATAATCATTGTCGTGGAAACGGCAGAATGCCGTTTTAAGCGGAATATCTTCCGCAACTTTCACGCTATCGGCTTGAAAGCCACGCATGATTGCAATAGTGTCGGTCTTTGAAAACCATAGTTTTCAAAGGAGTTTGCGATACATCGCAAACAAGAAAGGCAAATGCGTTTCACCGACTACTATTATAACCAATGTTGGGGTAAATGCTTTGTAAAGATTCTTCGCTGGGTTCAGAATGACTAAAGCTTTGCCGGTACAAGGTCATGTTGAGCTTAGTCGAAACATCTTTTTTGTACTAATACCCAACATTTGATAAAGAACCTTTGTATAATGCTGTTTGATTTCCTGTTATTCCAATTCAAAGGCGCCTGTGTAAAGGCTGTAATAGTTGCCCTTTTGTGCAATCAGCTCGTCATGACTGCCACGTTCAATTATCCGTCCGTGGTCAAGAACCATTATAACATCGGAATTTTTGACCGTTGAAAGGCGGTGAGCAATTACAAAGGTTGTTCTGCCTTCCATGAGCTTATCCATTCCTCGCTGAACAATTTGCTCGGTTCGGGTGTCGATGGAGGAGGTTGCCTCGTCAAGAATCATTACAGGAGGATTTGCAACGGCGGCTCTGGCAATGGAAAGGAGCTGTCGCTGACCCTGAGAGAGGTTTTCTCCGTTGTTGGTAAGCTCGGTGTCATAGCCTCCGGGCAAGCGGGTGATGAAGTCATCAGCACCTGCAAGCTTTGCTGCGTTGATACATTCTTCATCCGTCGCATCAAGATTGCCGTAGCGTATGTTTTCCATTACTGTTCCTGTGAACAAGTTTGTTTCCTGAAGAACAAGACCAAGGGAACGTCGCAAATCTGACTTTTTGATTTTGTTTATGTTGATTCCGTCGTAGCGGATTTTTCCGTCCTCAATGTCATAAAAACGGTTCAGCAGATTTGTTATTGTGGTTTTTCCTGCGCCTGTGGCACCAACAAAGGCAATTTTCTGTCCGGGCTCTGCATAAAGGCTTATGTCGTGCAGAACAATTTTGTCGTCATCATAACCAAAGTCAACATTCGTCAGACGAACATCACCTGCAAGAGCGGTGTAGGTGATGCTTCCGTCGCCATGTGGATGCTTCCATGCCCATTTTCCGGTGTGCTTTTTTGATTCTGTTATGTTACCGTTTTTATCAATTTCGGCATTGACCAGTGTTACATAGCCTTCATCGGCTTCGGGAGCTTCGTCAAGTAATTCAAAAATCCGGCTTGCACCGGCAAGTGCCATGGCGATTGAGTTTACCTGCTGTGTTACCTGATTTACGTTTCCTGTGAATTGCTTTGCCATATTCAAAAACGGAATTACAATGTCAATTGTCAGAACTGTTACCGTACCTGCGATGATTGAAGAAATTCCGGGATTGGGGGTCTGTGAAATCAGAAGAATACCGCCAATCAGGGCAATGAGAACGTAGAGGATGTTTCCGATGTTCTGAATTATGGGACCCAGAATGTTTGCATATGCATGGGCACGGAAGTTGTCTTCATAGAGTCCTTCGTTAACAGCATTAAAGTCAAGTCGGCAGCGGTCTTCGTGGTTAAAGACTTTGATAACCTTCTGCCCCGTCATCATTTCCTGAATAAAGCCTTCGGTTTTTCCAAGGGATTTTTGCTGACGGATGAAGTATTTTGCAGAGCCTTTGCCCACCTTTTTTGTCACAACGGACATCAGCACAACACCTGCAAGAACGGTGAGTGTCAGCCATAAGCTGTAATAAAGCATAATTGAAAGCACCGAAATCAGCAGAACGCTGCACTGGAGTATTGTGGGCAGTGCGTGAGAAATCAGCTGACGCAGGGCGTCAATGTCGTTTGTGTAGTGACTCATTATGTCGCCGTGACGGTGTGTGTCAAAATAACGTATGGGCAGATTCTGCATTTTTTCGAACATTCCACGGCGCATTTTGTTGAGAAAGCCCTGAGTTATGAATGCCATAAGCTGTGTGTAGCAGATGATTGCAACCAATGAAAATACATACAGACCTGCAAGAATGGCAACCTTTGGCAGAATCACCCTTGAGGCACCTGCCCAGTCGCCTGTGTACATCCATTCACCGATGTCAGCAAGAACCTGCTGTTGAAAAATTGCAGGAAGGGATGCGGTTATTGATGAAATTATGATGCAGACCATAACGATGGGAATCATTATGGGATATGACTTGAATAGCATCTTTATTATGCGGCGGAGATTACCCTTTTGAACGGGTGGTTTGCCGCCTTTGTGATTAGGCATCGGCTTCATCTTGTTCACCTCCGTTTGTTTGCTGTTCGTAAATTTCACGATAAATTTCACTGGTGAAAAGCAAATCGTCATGTGTTCCCGCCGCCGAAATTTCACCGTTTTCCATTACGATTATCATATCTGCGTCCTGAATGGAAGAAATACGCTGTGCAATAATTATTTTTGTTGTTTCGGGAATGTATTCCCTGAAGCCCTTCCGAATCAGAGCATCTGTTTTTGTGTCAACGGCGCTGGTTGAATCATCAAGAATGAGAATCACAGGCTTTTTGAGGAGAGCTCTTGCAATGCAAAGACGCTGCTTTTGTCCTCCCGAAACATTTGTTCCGCCTTGTTCTATGAAGGTATCGTAGCCATCGGGAAAGGCGGATATGAAGTCATCTGCCTGTGCCAGTCTGCAGGCTTCAATCAGTTCTGCATCGGTGGCGTTTTCATTGCCCCAACGGAGATTTTCTTTTATTGTTCCCGAAAAAAGCTGGTTCTTCTGAAGCACCATCGCCACATTGTCACGCAGAGTCTTCAGGTCGTATTTGCGAACATCTGTTCCGCCAACCGAGACTGTGCCGCAGGTTGTGTCATAAAGCCTTGGTATAAGCTGAACCAGAGTGGATTTACTGGAGCCTGTTCCGCCGATTATGCCCACAGTCATACCCGATTTTATGGAAAGATTTACGTTGGACAGCGCATACTTCTTTGATGCTGAGGAATACTTGAAGCTCACGTCACGGAAGTCAATTGAGCCGTCTTTTATGGCTGTAATCGGGTTTTGGGGGTTGGTGAGGGTGGATTCCTCGGTGAGCACTTCGGAAATTCGCTTCATTGATTCCCATGACATTGTGAACATAACATAAATCATTGAAACCATCATAAGTGACATCAGAATCTGCATTCCGTAGGTGAGCATTGCCGAAATCTGACCCACATCAAGGTCGGCACCCATGGTTGAAATAACCAGCTTTGAACCCACAATCAATACAAAAATCATATTGAAATACATACAAACCTGCATCAGAGGATGGTTGAAGGCAATGATTCGGTCGGCACGGGTGAAGTCGGCACGGATGTCTTCGTTGGCGTTACCGAATTTTTCCTTTTCGTGGTCTTCACGTGAAAAGCCCTTTACCACACGCATTCCCCGAATGTTTTCTTCAACGGATTCGTTGAGCTTGTCGTATTTTTTGAACACACGACGAAATGCCGGCATTGCCTTTCGGGAAATGAAAAACAGCCCGAAAATCAGTACGGGAATAACAATTACAAAGGTTGTTGCAAGCGAGCCGCCCATTATGTATGCCATTATAATTGAAAATATGAACATAAGGGGCGAGCGCAGGGCGGTTCGGATTGCCATCATATACGACATCTGAACATTTGTGATGTCGGTTGTGAGACGTGTTACCAGTGATGAGGATGAAAATTTGTCGATGTTTTCAAAGGAATAGTCCTGAATTTTGTTGAAAACGGCTTTCCTCAGATTTTTTGCAAAGCCTGCTGATGCTTTTGCGCTGGTGTAGCCTGCAATACCTCCGCACATCAGTGAAATCAGTGCCATTATAACAAGGGACAGTCCGATGGCCAGCAGGGATTTCATCTCGATTGCTATTTTCATCCTATTCACAAGATTTGCTGTGATGAAAGGTATGAGACATTCAATTATAGCTTCGCCGAGAATGAAAATAAAAGTGAGAATGGTCGGTTTTTTGTATTCACCGACACATGATAAGAGCTTTTTCAGCATAGAAATAGTAATCAGTCCTTTCTTAACGATGTAAAAGCCGCGAACTTTTGTTGCGGCTTTCTTGTCTATTTTATATGTAGTTTTTGGATTTGTCAATAATCAGGACAAAATATTCACAATAAATTCACGAATTGCTTACGGAATGTGTTTTTCGCATATTTCCGGGTGACATTCCGTAGCGGTGCTTGAAGGTTTTAAGAAAATTGGGAAGTGAGTTGAAGCCTGATGCAAAACATACCTCGGATATGGAAAGACTTCCTGAAAGGACAAGCTTTTTGGCATATTCCAGCTTCAGGTCGTTGAGGTATTCCTTGTAGGTTTTGCCTGTTACCTTATGGAAAAGTGAGCTGAAATAGTTCATATTGAAGCCTGACATTTTTGCAGTTTCTGCCATGGTTGGGTTTTCACGGAAGTGGCTGTGCATAAACAATATGGATTTGCGGATTCCTGAAATCTTGTTGTCGAGAGCCCCAAAGGTAAAACCGGTTTTTCTGAGAAGTATGATAAACAGACATTCAAGTAAGTTTTTTATGTATATCTCGGAATATTCATGGGTGTTGTCAAACTCGTCAACCATTTGTGATATTATGGAAACGGCGTTTCTGAATTCCTTGCTTTCAAGATGAAAAACAAGATTTTTTTCAACGCTGAGAATCTTTTGCAGGAGGTCTTCGTCAAGGAGCGACTCGCTGAACATTATGTTGAAGACTTCGGCATTATTGCTTTTGACGCTGTGGAAGTCGGTGGGGTTCAGAAGATAAATATCACCCGGCCCGAGGGTTTGGGTTTCGCCGTTGAGAGATTGTGTGACCGTTCCGCTGAGAATCAGTTCTATTTCAAAGCAGTCATGCCAGTGCAAATCATAGTCATGAAGCAGTTTTTTTCGGATAAGAAGGTTTTCGCGGCTGTTTTTCATATTGTTTACCAACAGTCGGTTATATTCGCAAGTTGCTTTCACGGTTGACACCTCTTTTTGAAATTCTTCTATATGACAATATATATCAAAATTGCATAAAAGTCAATAAAAAATTAAATTTTGATACAAAATAGTGAAATGTGATGTAGAAAAATTTCATTTGCAGAGGTATTATGTTGTTGTTAGATTTTGTTAGGAGATGATTTGATGAAAATATTTGTTGATACCGCAAATGTTGACGAAATACGCAAGGTGAATGATATGGGGGTCATATGCGGCGTTACAACAAATCCCAGCCTGATTGCAAAGGAAGGCAGAGATTTTGTGAAGGTTGTGAAGGAAATAAGTACCATTGTTGACGGACCAATCAGCGCAGAGGTTGTGAGTGTTGATGCGGAGGGAATGGTTGCGGAAGCATTGGAACTTTGCGAAAAGATAAACAGCAAAAATCTTGTTATTAAAATCCCGATGACTGCTGAGGGACTTTGTGCGGTCAAACAGCTGACAGCAAAGGGAATTAAAACAAATGTGACTCTTATCTTCTCGGCGGCACAGGCTTTGCTTGCGGCAAGGGCAGGTGCATCCTTTGTGAGTCCTTTTGTGGGACGTCTTGATGATGTGGGGATTGTTGGAATGGAGCTTATATCCGAAATCGGAAAGATTTTTGAAATCCATGGAATCGAAACAGAAATTATTGCCGCAAGCATACGTAATCCCATTCATGTTATTGAAGCGGCAATGAGCGGTTCGCATATTGCAACGGTGCCCTATAATGTTATTATTCAAATGACAAAGCATCCGCTTACCGACGCAGGAATTGAAAAGTTTCTGAAGGATTGGGAAACGGTTGAAAAGGCGTAAAAAATAAAAAGACGGTTGGATTAAGGCGAGAAACTTTAATCTAACCGTTTTGCTTTATTCTTTAGTAATTGTTCTGGCATATTGTGCCGTAGGGGCAATATTGACATGGGTCATAGCCCTTGATTTTTACGGGGTTTATGTCAATTTCTCCGTCAAGAATGTTGTCTGCCGTCTCAGAAGCCTTTTTGTCTGCATCCTTCAGCGATTTTTCAAACAGCTCTCTTTCCATCAATGATGCTTTGTCGCATTTGATATAATGCGTTGCTTCTTTTTCGTCATACAAATTGTCAATGCTTCGGAGAACATCGGGGTCATTGACAATTTTTCCGTGAGCCTTTATGTTGTCGCTGGTATCCTTTTCGAGAGTGTCGGGGCTTGGCTCGGTGTCATAGGTCAGAATCGGGTCGTTCATGTGAAGATAGAACATTGCCGAAACTGTGGTATCGGGAAGGTGGCTTGTGAGTGCATTGGCATAAACAAAGGGCTGAAAATGTATTCCTGCCTCAGCCAAATCCATATCAAGGTGACGCTCTGAGGATTTGTAATCGGAAACGGCGATATGGTTTTTTCCGTTTATTGTTGCCGTGTCAACTCTGTCGATGAAGCCCTTTAACGAAACCTCGCCGTGTTTTGAATTCAGTTTGTAGGGCGGATATGTCCCGTTTTCGCCAAAGCTGATTTCGAAGCCTGTGGGTCTGAAGTCGCCCTGCGAATAAAATCTGATTAGCTTCCAGGCTGTTGCTGTTGCAATGTTTTTCATTCTCAGCATCATATACTTGTAGTAATTGGATGATGCGTGAAGGTTCTCGTTGGTGTCGGCACCTGTTTTGTCTACCAAGGCT
>JAFSDN010000027.1 GCA_017436245.1 Clostridia bacterium | reverse complement strand
CGTGGGGTTTTTCTTTTCCGTTTTGTCGGACTTGTTATCAGTCTTTTTTTCGTTTATGGGAATCTGCATCCCTGAGGGGTCAACGGTGAAGTTTTCCTTCATAATGATTTCCGAAACGGGCACAATTTTGTAGCCTTCCTTTTGCAGACACTCAATGATGGGCGGCAATGCATCGGGGGTGTTGAGGGCGGCGTTGTGGAACAAAACAATTGAGCCTGATTTCACCTTTTGGGTCACTCTCTTGCAGATTTCGTCAGCCGAGAGATTTTTCCAGTCCAGACTGTCAACATCCCATTGAATGGTGAAATGCCCTGTTTCACGCATTGCCCCCACAACGGCATTGTTATAATCTCCGTATGGAGCACGGAAAAGCGTTGGCTTGACTCCTGTTATTGCCTTTATCTTTTCGTCACATTTGTTTACTTCTTCCTTCATTTTTTCAACCGAAAGCTCCGTCATATGCGGATGGGAGTTTGAGTGATTCATAATTTCGTGACCTGCATCGTGGAGCTGTTTTACCGACTCGGGATATTTGTCAACCCAGCTTCCAACAACAAAAAATGTTGTTTTTACACCATACTTATCCATGATTTCAATCAAACGTCCCGTATCCTCGTTGCCCCAAGCGGCATCAAAGGACAGGGCAACCACCTTTTCGGTTTCGGGCTTTTGTACGCAATAAATGGGCAAATCACGCTTTGATGCAGACACGCTCACCGTCTCATGCTTGCGTATATATATCAGCGACAGCAAAAGCGCAACAACCATAATGCAAAGAATACCTGTTTTTCGGGTTATAACAAAAATTTTCATAAAATTCATTTCCTTTCAACTGTTTATAATAAAATTTGTATTCAGCAAGTACGAAAAAAAGAATATATTTTTGTTGTGTCGGCAAAGATAATAATAGTATTTACAAGTTCTAAATCGGCTTTGGGCGAATATAATTTTAAATATACAGATCACCAGAATATCAGGGAGTGAATTTATTTTGAATACCGAAAACTACATTGAAAACAACAAAGTGATTATCTCGGGCACGGTTGCCGGAGAACCTGAATTTTCCCATGAAGTCTATGAGGAAACTTTTTATACCTTTTTGTTAAACACCCAACGTCTGAGCGAAGCTTATGATGTGATAAAAATTACAATTTCTGAAAAATTCCTTGCGGCAAATCCAATTCAAATCGGAGATAATGTTACCATTCACGGGCAGTTCAGGTCATACAACAATTTTTCGGGGGTGGGGAACCGTCTTATATTGACGGTTTTTGTGAAATCCATTTTCCGAACCGAAGCAGATGATGAAAAGGAAAAAAATCTGAATTCGATTTATCTCAACGGCTACATATGCAAAAAGCCGGTATACCGAACCACTCCATTTGGCAGAGAGATTGCTGATATTTTGCTTGCTGTCAACCGCTCATACAATAAATCGGATTACATTCCGTGTATCGCATGGGGCAGAAACGCCAAGTATGCCGAAAGCTTTGAGGTTGGGGACAATATAATTGTGAAGGGCAGAATACAGAGCCGTGAATACCAAAAACGTCTGAGCGAAACCCAGGTGGAAAATAAAACTGCTTATGAGGTGTCGGTTTCTCAGCTTGAAACCGTTGCACGCCCCTATTGTGTGACCGAAAAAGAAATATATTTTTAAATAACTGTCAAAAAAATTTTAATTTAAGTATTGACAAACTCCCGTATTTGTGATAAAATATTTTTTGCAGTTGAGGAAACTGATATATGCGGGAGTGGCTCAGTGGTAGAGCGTCACCTTGCCAAGGTGAACGTCGCGAGTTCGAATCTCGTCTTCCGCTCCAAAAAGAAACGACAATTTTCGGTATGAAAATTGTCGTTTCTTTTTGTTCTATTCTCTTTTCACTTTTCTCTCTTCACTGAAAATTAACAAAAAAAAGACTTAACTCTTTTGGCATAGAATTAAGTCACTATTCCTTTTCAAATTTAATAATATCCTCAATCCTGCAATTTAGTGCAGTACAGATTTTGTTCAAAACAAAACTGTCATATCTTATAACCTTGTTTTTATAATAATTATCAATGATGTGATAACGAATACCTGTACGTTTTGACAATTCATATCTTGAAACATTATAATTCTTTAGTGCCGTATCAAGCGTAATTCTTATCATAAACTCACCTCAAAATATATTTTAATAGATATATATCTTCTTGACAATTCCTCTGAAAAGGTATATACTTATATAGATATACAACATGGAGGACGGAGATGAAATTATGGCTGAATTTTGCTTGGATTGCTGGAATAAAATAAATGGAACTGATGATGGTGAGAAAAAGTATATAATATCTGAAGATTTTGACTTGTGTGAAGGTTGTGGAGAATGGAAACATGTTATTATTATGGAACGTAAAGCGTACTATATGCGCAAATTCAGATATTTTATTTTACCATTCAGGATTTTGTATGGTATTTTGTATTTTTTGTATAGACTTTTGATGCTGCCTTGTTTTTTGTTTAAATATTATAAATCAAAGAAAAATAATTTGTAATTATTCCCTTGCTTTATAAAACGGTTCTGTAATAAATGTTGGGGTTTAGTACAAAAAAGATGTTTCGACTACGCTCAACATGACACTGTCACAAGCAGTGTTCTGTCATTCTGAGCACAGCGAAGAATCTTTCCAAAGTGTTTACCCCAACATTTGTTAAATAACCTATAAAAAAAGAACCCCGATGTGGGGTTCTTCGACCATTAATAATTCTTTGCCTGAAGCTCGAAGTATGCCTGAGGATGGAAGCAGGTGGGACAAACCTCGGGAGCTGCTGTTCCCACAGCGATGTGGCCGCAGTTGCGACATTCCCAAACCTGAACACCGCTCTTTTCGAATACTTCCTTTGCTTCAACATTGTGAAGAAGTGCGCGGTATCTTTCCTCGTGTTCCTTTTCAACGGCTGCCACGTTGCGGAACTGTGCCGCAAGCTCGGTGAAGCCTTCTTCTTCGGCTTCTTTTGCCATTCGGTCATACATATCGGTCCATTCGTAGTTTTCGCCTTCGGCAGCACTAATCAGATTTTCGGCTGTATCGCCAAGTCCGCCAAGTGCCTTAAACCAAAGCTTTGCGTGTTCCTTTTCGTTATCTGCTGTTTTCAAAAAGAGTGCTGCAATTTGTTCGTAGCCGTTTTTCTTTGCAACAGATGCAAAGTAGGTGTACTTGTTTCTTGCCTGCGATTCACCTGAAAAGGCTTCACGAAGATTCTGTTCGGTTTTTGTTCCTGCATATTTGTTGGTTGCCATAAAATTTTCCTCCTGAATGTAAAATAATTTATTAATATAATTTTATCATAAAAAATTTATATGTCAAGAAAAATCTGTGTGTTTTATCTGACCTTTTTTGCATATCCTTAGTATTGTCAGTCGTGTAAAGAAAAATACAATAAGTCCGATACTTATCCATTGTGAGGTGGAAAATCCCGAAAAGATTCCTCTGAATGAATCGCCTCTGAACAGTTCCGTGATGAAACGCATTATTGCGTACAGCAACAGATAAAAAGAAAGGACATTGCCTTTGGGTCGGGTTTTTTTTGTATATGTCAGCATAATGAACATAATGAATATGTCCAGAAGTGCTTCAAGAGGTTGCACAGGGAAAAATCCAACATCGGGCGGCAGACCGATTACGGAATGTTTATAGTAAACCGCACCAAAACCGCTGTATCTCATTCCGTAACAGCAACCGCCCAGCAAACAGCCGATTCTGCCAATTGCATGACCAAGAGGAATGTATGGCACGATGTGCCTCTCGATTTCCAGCAGGTCAATTTTTGTGAAATGTGCCGCAATCAGCGCTCCAATTATGCCAAAAATCAGACCGCCGTAAAAAACCATGCCCGAGTTTTGGGTTATGAAGGAAAGGTTGGGCTTGCTTATTTGCTCCACTATATATGAAATGTCATAGGTAACAAGGATGAACAGCAGTCTTGCACCAACAATAAAGGCAAATATGCAGATTACAAGTATAATAAGCAGGTATTCGGGCGGAACCTTTTCCTTTGTTATTGTTTTGTCCTTTTTGATGCTGTGGTATGCCATAAGGCTTGAAAGAAAGATGCCTATAATAAGACAAATGCCGTAGGTGGGGATTTTTACGCCAAGTATATTTAAAAAGGGTAGCATATAAACACCGTCCTTGATTGAATGAACCTTACACAAAAAGCATTTTCTTGCGAAAATGCTTTTTGGGGTATTTTACAGTTTTGCACGAATAATTTTTCCACTTGTTGTTTTGGGAAGCTCGTCACGGAATACCACAATTCTTGGGTATTTGTAAGGAGCTGTGTGTTCTTTTACATAAGTCTGGATTTCCTTTTTCAGCTCTTCGCTGGGGGTTGTGTCCTTGGTGAGAACAATGCTTGCCTTTACAACCTGTCCGCGGACATCATCGGGCTCTGCCGATACGCCACATTCAAGAACATAGGGAAGCTCCATAATAACGCTTTCAATTTCAAATGGCCCGATTCTGTAGCCTGAAGACTTGATTACGTCGTCAATACGGCTCACATAGAAGAAGAAGCCATCCTCATCCTTATACGCCACGTCGCCTGTGTGATAAAGACCGTCGTGCCAAACCTCGGCGGTTTTTTCTTCGTCACGGTAGTAGCCCTTGAAGAGTCCGCAGGGGATACGTTCTGAGGTGCGGATAACAATTTCACCGTTTTCACCAACGCCAACGCTGTTGCCCTCAGGGTCAACAATATCCACGTCATAAAGGGGAACGGGCTTGCCCATTGCGCCCATTTTGTATTCTCTGCCGTAAAGATTGCCGATGAGGCAGGTGGTTTCGGTCTGACCAAAGCCTTCCATAATCTTCAGCCCCGTTAGCTTTTCAATCTGCTTGAATACTTCGGGGTTCAGAGCTTCGCCTGCTGTTGTTGCGTGCTGAACGGAAGACATATCATATTTTGAAATATCTTCCTTCATGAGCATTCTGTACATTGTGGGCGGAGCGCAGAAGGTTGTGATTTTGTATTTTTCAAACATTGGCAGGATGTCTGCTGCATCAAATTTGTCAAAGTCGTAAACAAAGAGTGCTGCTTCGCACAGCCATTGTCCGTAAATCTTGCCCCATGCCGCCTTTGCCCAGCCTGTGTCTGAAATTGTCAGATGCAGACCTTCGGGGTCAACACAGTGCCAGTAGTTTGCTGTGTGGAAGTGACCAAGAGGATATTTGAAACTGTGAAGTGCCATTTTGGGATTGCCCGTTGTTCCTGATGTGAAGTAAAGAAGCATATCATCATCACCACAGGGCGAATCTGCCTTGCGCTCGTATACGTCGGGGAAGGCTTTGTATTCTTCGTCAAAGTTGCGCCAGCCGTCCTTTGAACCGCCAACAATGATTTTTTCACGCAGGGTTGTTGCATTTTTTGAACCTGCTTCCGCACGGTCGGCAATGTCGTCGTCTGCGGTACACAGAATTGCCGAAACACCTGCGGCTTCGTAGCGGTATTCATAGTCGTGCTCCTGAAGCAAAAAGCTTGCGGGAATTGCCACAGCACCGATTTTCTGAAGCGCAAGGGTTGCAATCCAGAACTGATAGTGACGCTTCAGCACCATCATAACCTTGTCGCCTTTTTTAATACCTAAGGCTTCAAAATAGTTTGCACAACGTGCCGATTCCTTCATAAAGTCAGTGAAGGTAAAGCGTTTTTCTTCATGGTTCTTTGAGACATAAAGCATTGCCAGCTTTTCGGGCTTGCGGCGTGCAATTTCGTCAACAACGTCAAAGGCAAAGTTGAACTTGTCCTCGTTTTTGAAGCTGATTGAAACAAGCGAGCCGTTTTCGTCTTCAACGGTGTCGATGAAGTCGTGGTATACTCTTTTGTATTCTCTGTGGGGCTTGTATTTGGATTTCAAAACCGATTTTTCGGTCTTTTCAAGCTCGGTGCCCTTGAGAACAATTGCATAGAACACGGCGTCCTGTCCCTCAACGGCAATCATACCGTGGGGCGTTGAACTGTCGTAATAGATTGTGTCGCCCGGATGAAGAATTTCGGTGTGAGAACCAATCTGAACCTTCAGCGCACCTTTCAGCACAATGTCAAGCTCCTGACCTGTGTGGGTGGCAAGGTCAATATCCTTTTGTTCTGCTTCGGGGTCGTATTTACATTCAACATACAGCGGTTCTGAAACTCTGCCCTTGAATGCGGAGGCAAGGTTATAATATGTCATGCCATGGGCTTCGTCAATTTTTGTACCCTCGCCGCTTCTTGTCACCACGTGGGATTTCAGCGTTGAGCTGACACCCTCGATGATGTCGGTTACGCCAACCTTGAAAGCCAGCGCACAGCGATAGATAAAAGCAAAGCTCAGGTCATGCTTGCCTTCCTCGCAGGCTGCATATTCTTCACGGGATACGCCCGTGAGCTTTGCCATGGTTTCCTTTGAAATTCCGCTGATGTGACGGAGTTCCCTGATTCTGGTTGCAACTTCGCTTATTTTGAAGTCAAGACCGGTCATTGTTTCTTCGTTCATAATATCTCAATCCTTTCTTTAGAATTTCTTTGAGAAAAGAAAATCGCCTCAAAGAAACCAAACTCTTTGAGACGAGTATTTTACCCGCGGTACCACTCAAATTGCATTATCTTTTGCGATAATACCCCTTCAGGTCCTGAATTCAGACCCTATGCACTAACGTAGCAGACACGGAAAGGTTCTACTGACCGCCACGAATGGCGACTTTCTTCCTTTCTGCTCAGGAGCTACAATCCAGAACTCGGTTTTTGCGGCTCGCACCAACCGCCGCTTCTCTCAAAAACCTACCCTGAGGACACTCTCCTTCAACGCATTTTGTATTTAATTACTAATAAAGATAACACAAATCTCGATTTTTGTCAAGTGGTGGAGGGATTTTGTTACATAAAAATTGACATAAGCCTTCGGTTATGGTATTATAATGGAAAAATTGCGGTATTCAAAAAGGAATGAATTGAATTATGAAGCAGATAAGTGAAATTGACAAGAATCTGAAGGTTGAAACCCAAATTGCCAAAGATGATATAAGGTTCCGGGATGTTACCAAAGCTCCTTTTGGGGTTTATGGGGTGTTTGTTGAAGACGGAAAGTTCCGCAGAATGCCCGGAAACATTGCAAAGCGGTTGAATCCAAGAATTGAGGAGCTTCACACCAATACTGCCGGCGGCAGAGTTCGGTTCAGAACCGACAGCCCGTATGTTGCCATAAAAGCAAAAATGAACGGAGTGCAAAAGTTCCCACATTGTGCATTAACGGGGCTTTGCGGATTTGATATGTATGTGAATGAGAGCGGTGAAGAAATTTATACGGGAACATTCATGCCGCCCTTTGACCTTGCGGACGGCTATGAGAGTGTACTTGATTTTGAACGGAGAAGTATGCGTGAAATAACAATTAATTTCCCCACTTATAGTGGCGTGACGGAGCTTTATGTGGGGCTTGCGGAGGATGCGGAGGTTTTGGAACCCACACCCTATAAATCAAAAAAGCCTGTGGTGTATTACGGTTCTTCAATTACTCAGGGCGGTTGTGCATCAAGACCGGGGAATATTTATCAGAACATAATCACACGGCGTTTTGACATTGATTATATCAATCTTGGATTTTCGGGCAACGCAAAAGGCGAGCCTGTTATTGCGGAATACATAGCGGGTCTTGATATGTCGGCATTTATTTATGATTATGACTACAACGCACCCGACGTAAAGCATCTGAGGGAAACACACCGTGCCATGTTTGAGGTTGTACGAAGGGCTCATCCCGAAATTCCCATTGTACTCATGTCAAGACCAAAATTTCGTTTGACGGATGGGGAAAAAGAACGGCTTGAGGTTATCAGAGATACCTATGAAAGTGCAAAGGCGTCGGGTGATGCCAATGTGTATCTGATTACGGGCCCTGAGCTTATGGCATTGGCAGGCAATGAAGGAACTGTTGATAACTGCCATCCAAACGATTTAGGCTTCTTCCGTATGGCTAACACAATACGACCTGTATTAGAGGAAATGTTAGACAGTACTATTTAAAAAAGTGAATAAGATAAATGTACTTTTCCCTCTTTTGCTGATAGCAGCACAGGCTGCAATTAGTTATGAGTAAGGTTAAGGGTTTTAGGTTCTCCTAACAAGTGGAAAATGTGCCGT
>JAFSDN010000026.1 GCA_017436245.1 Clostridia bacterium | reverse complement strand
TAGCTTTCTTGCCTCCCTCTGACGAGGGAGGTGGATTTTGCGGAGCAAAAGACGGAAGGAGAGAAGTGTTCGCATTTGAATAAAGACAATCCCCACAACCGATACGGTTGTGGGGATTTATTTTATAGGAAAATACAACCTTTGTGGTGTATTTTCCATAAAACAAAAACACAAATTTAATTGTCCGTGCGAAATTTTCTGCCTTTGGCAGAAACGCACATGGACGAAAAAAGCTGTATCCTTTTCTGCTCGCCGCAGGCGAGCGCTAAAGGCGCTTTTTTAATGCTATATTCCGTTTATCAGACGCATTATATCGTTCCATGTTGCAAAAATCATCAGCCCGAACAAAAGAATCAGCCCGATAAAGTGAACAATTCCTTCCTTTTCGGGTGGAATGGGCTTTCGGCGGATTCCTTCAATCAGAATAAAGAATATTCTTCCGCCGTCCAGTGCAGGCAGGGGGAGGAGGTTCATGATTCCGATGTTTACCGAAATCAGAGAGCCAAGCATCAAAAGATTTATAAGTCCAACGATTCCGCCGCCTTGTGCCACGGTATTCATGGTGCTTACAACACCCACGGGCCCTGAAACATCGTTCATGCTTGCCTTACCGCCGATTAACATTCCAAGAGAGACAATAACGGTTTTTCCCATCCATATTGTCTGGAATAGGGATTCGTGAAGGATGTTGAAAAAGCCGGGGGCTTCGGTTTTGAGATAAATTCCAATCATATGACTTTGGGTTCCGTCTTCGTAAGTTTCGGTCACGGGTCTGATGTCAAATGAAAGCTCTTCGCCATTTCGTTCAACAAGGATTTTTGCGGTGTTTGCCTCGTTCATATTTATTTCAAAATCAATATCACGCTTTATGTTAACCTTTGAACCGTTGATTTCAAGAATTCTGTCACCCGGTTGAAGAACCATTGCGGCAGGGGCTTCAGGGGCAAGGTCATCAATGGTTGTTGTTGCAATTATGCCCGTCTGGGATGTGAGAATGATTGTGTAGATAATACACACAACAAAGCCCAGAATAATGTTCATTCCTGCACCCGATGCAAGGATAATGAGCCTTGCGTACCACGGCTTGTTTGAAAAGGAGCCTTCGTTCTGACTGGCTTCGTCTTCGCCTTCCATTTTGCAGAAGCCGCCCACGGGAATTATACGGATTGAATATTTGGTTTGCTTTTTTCCCCATGAAATGAGCTTTGGACCCATTCCGATTGCAAATTCGTGTACTGTTACTTTGAAAAGACGTGCTGTCAGAAAATGTCCCAGTTCATGAACAAAGATTATCAGTGAAAAAAACAGTATTGCAAAAATAATTGTCCAGATCATTATATTTTCCTTTCTTGAATTCGGGCTATTGTCTTATTTCTTTATCAACTTCTATTATGTCCTCAAGGGTTGGGTTTGATTTGTTTTTGTAGGAATTCATTGTTTTTTCAACAAATTCGGCTATATCCAAAAATCCCATTTCATCCCTGAGAAATGCCGCAACAGCAACTTCGTTTGCGGCGTTGAGCACTGTTGGCATAATTCCCCCCATTTTTCCCGCTTTTTTTGCAAGGGCAAGGCAACGGAAGGTTTCTTCATCGGGCTTATAGAATGTCATGGTTGCAATGTCGGAAAAAGAAACCGATTTGTCGGGAGACGGCAGTCTTTGGGGATATGTGAATGCATACTGAATGGGATGCTTCATTGAGGGCAGACTCAGCTGAGCTATAATGCTTTTGTCTGTAAATTCCACCATTGAATGAATTATGCTTTCACGGTGAACCACCACCTCAATATCATCAAAATCCACGTCAAAAAGCCACTTTGCTTCAATGATTTCAAGGCCTTTGTTCATCAGAGTGGCACTGTCAACGGTGATTTTTGCCCCCATTGACCAGTTTGGATGTTTGAGTGCCTGTTCCTTTGTGATGTTTTTCAGTTCTGCTGTTGTTTTGCCAAAAAACGGACCGCCCGATGCTGTGAGCAGAATTTTTTTCAGCTCTGCACGGCTTCCCCCATGCATTGACTGGAAGATTGCCGAATGTTCGCTGTCAACAGGGAGAAGGCGGATTTTGTGCTTTTTTACGGCATCGGTGAAAAGTGCACCTGCTGTCACAAGGGTTTCTTTGTTGGCAAGGGCAATATCCTTTCCTGCTTCAATTGCCTTCATGGTTGGCACCAGTCCTGCAAAGCCCACAATTGATGAAAGAACCATCTGAACATTGTCGAGGGTTGCGGCACGGCAGAGTCCTTCTTCACCGCAAAGAACCGTTACGCTTGTGTCGGCAAGACGTGTTTTCAGGTCGGTGTATTTTTTTTGGTCGGCAACAACGGCTACCTGAGGCTTATACTGTCTTGCCTGTTCTTCAAGAAGAAGGGTGTTTGAGTTGCCCGTTATTGCCATGACCTTAATCTCTTTTTGTCCTGCAAGGTCATCAACAACCTTGAGGGCTTGCGTTCCGATGGAGCCTGTTGACCCCAATATTGATATATTCATAAAGGCTTATCACCTTTCCGTATTTTCTGATTAATTTAGAATTCCGATGTTTATGAGAAAAAGATAAACAACGGGGGCAATCATAATAACGCTGTCAAGTCGGTCAAGGATTCCGCCGTGACCGGGGAACAGCTTGCCATAGTCCTTGATTCCGAATTTGCGTTTGATTATTGATGCCGAAAGGTCGCCAATCTGTGAAACAATTGCCATAATTATTCCAAGGATTGCAAGGTTTATATAGTTCACATCAATGTTCCATGCCTTTTCAAGAATCAGACCATACAGCATACATGAGCCCATACATCCCAAGATTCCACCAACCGAGCCTTCAATTGTCTTTTTGGGGCTGATGTTTGGACATAGCTTGTGCCTGCCAAGAAAGACTCCTGCAAAATATGCGCAGGTATCGGTGAGGAAAGCTCCCACAAAGGGCAGCCATATGAGCAGATTGCCATAGCTCAGTTCTCTGATGTACAAAAGATTTGTCAGAAAGTACGGGACATAAATAACGCTGAAAATTGTCATTGCCGCATCAACAACCGAAAGGGTTTTATGTTTGATGAGCATACTGAGAAAAAGCAGAAACATAAAAACGTATGCCAAGGGCATATAAAGGGATGTTGGGATATTGTGCAGAAAAGGCATTGCAATTGCTGCAACAATTCCAACGGCACAGACCGTTTTTTTGTCCCACATACCTGTTGCTTTATAAAATTCGTAAAGTCCAACAATCGAAATGAGAATAATTGCGCCCGTGAGGATTGTTGGAGGAGTGAGCAGAATGGCAGCCAGCACCACAACAAGCACGGCACCTGTTATAATTCGTGTTTTCATAGCATTTCCTTTCATTAAAAGCAGAGGCGGATGCAAGCATCCGCCCGTTTTGTTATTAAACTTATACTTTCCCGAAACGACGGTTTCGCTTCTGATAGTCAAGCACGGCTTGTTCCATGTGTTTTTCCGAAAAATCGGGCCAGTTGATGTTGTTGAACCAGAACTCGGCATATGCTGCCTGCCAGAGCAAAAAGTTTGACAGACGGTATTCTCCGCTGGGTCTGATTATCAAATCAACCTCGGGCAGGGATTCGGTATACATATATTTTGACAAAGTATCTTCCGAAACTGCATCTGCCGAAAGCCTTCCTGCTGCCACGTCCTTTGCCACAAGCTGTGCGGCACGGGTAATTTCGTCTCTGCCGCCATAGTTTAGCGCCACGTTGAGAATAAGTCCGCTGTTGCCTTTTGTGTAGTCCTCGGCGTAATCAATGGCCTTGTTGATTTTTTCTGAAAGCCTTGACCTGTCGCCGATAACACGGAGAATAACATTTGTTCCTGCAAATTGCTCTTCAACCTGCTGAAGATACATATAAAGCAAATCCATCAGGGCGTCAACTTCCTTTTGGGGTCTGTTCCAGTTTTCGGTTGAAAAGGCGTAGGCTGTGATGCATTTTACTCCGATTTTGTCGCAATATTTAACAATTTTCTTGAGAGTTTCAGCACCTGCACGGTGTCCCGCACTTCGTGGAAGACCTTTGCGTTTTGCCCATCTGCCGTTTCCGTCCATAATGATTCCGATATGCTGAGGAATGTTATTTGGGTCAAGTGATTCGGCGTGTTTGGTTTTCTTTTTAAAAAACATAGAATCTTATACCTCTAAGATTTCCTTTTCTTTTGCTGCTACCACTGTGTCAATTTCGGCAACAAATTTGTCGGTGAGCTTTTGAATCTTTGTTTCAAGGTTCTTCAAATCATCCTCTGTGATTTCACCGTCTTTTTTCTGTTTTTTGAAGCCTTCAAGGGCGTCACGGCGGATGTTGCGGACAGCAACCTTTGCTTCCTCACCGCGCTTTGAAATTCCCTTAACAAGCTCTTTTCTTCTTTCCTCTGTAAGGGGAGGGAAATTGAGGCGAATCATTTTTCCATCGTTGTTGGGGTTGATGCCCACATCCGACTTGAGGATTGCCTTTTCAATTTCGCCAAGGATTGATGCGTCCCAGGGCTGAATGGTGATTGTTCTCGGTTCGGGAACGGCAACTGTTCCAACCTGCTGAATGGGGGTTGCAACACCGTAGTATTCAACCGTTACCTTGTCAAGAATTGCAGGATTTGCTCTGCCTGCGCGGATTGCCGCAAGGTCTGATTCCAGAGCGGCAATTGTTTTTTGCATTTTGTTTTCTGCGTTTTGCATAATATTCATCTGCCTTTCAAAAGTTTTCTGTTAATATGGTTAATAAGTCTTATTTTACAATTGTTCCGATTTTTTCACCCTGAACGGCTCTTTTGATGTTGTCGGGGTCGTCAAGACCGAAGACAAGAATCGGAATGCTGTTGTCCATACAAAGTGATGTTGCCGTTGAATCCATAACCCCGAGACCGCGGTTGAGAACGTCGATGTAATTAAGCTCGTCAAACTTCACGGCGTTGGGATTGATGTGTGGGTCGCTGTCATAAACCGCATCTACCTTCTTTGCAAGAAGAATGATTTCGGCATTGATTTCGGCTGCACGGAGAGCCGCAGCTGTGTCGGTTGAGAAGTATGGGTTGCCCGTTCCGCAGGCAAATATAACGACTCTGGCTTTTTCAAGATGGCGCATTGCCTTGAGTCTTATGTAAGGCTCGGCAATCTGACGCATTTCAATTGCTGTCTGAACTCTTGCAGGAACGTCAAGCTGTTCAAGAGCATCAAGGAGAGCAAGGGAGTTTATGACCGTTGCCAGCATTCCCATATGGTCGGCACGGATTCTGTCCATGCCTTCGCCTGTTCTGCCGCGCCAGAAGTTTCCGCCGCCAACAACAACGGCGATTTCGCAGCCAAGGTCGGTACATTCTTTGATTTTTTGTGCAACGGTTTCAACCGTTTTTCCGTCAAGCCCAAAACCCTTTTCACCAGCAAGGGCTTCACCACTGATTTTGAGCAGTACTCTTTTGTATTTTATTGACATGGGGGATTACCTCCTAAAATTAATATACATCTCCGGTTGGCATTGCAGGGTCCTTTTCAACGGGATTGCCGCCCTCGGGGGTGGTCGTTGTTGAAGGATTGAAGGTTGGTGGAGTCATAGGCTGCAAAGGTCTTGATTCTGCTGAGCCTGTAACCTCTGTAACGGTTGTGTCACCCTCAGCTGCCGAAGTGTCAGAAGGTGTTGCTTCGCCATTGCTTGCCGGTGCATCTGCTTCGGAATTATTGGCAGTTTCATCAGATTTCTCGGTGGAATCGGCAGGTGTACCTTCGCCGTTTGCCTCATCAGGTGTTGCTGACGTCGGCTCGGAATTCTCGGCAGGTGCTGCGGGTTCTGCGGGAGCAGGTGCCGGAGCGGGTGTTGTTGACGCAGGGGTTTCAGCCTTTTTCTCGGGCTTGCTTTCCTGTTTTTTGTCTGATTTATCGGATTTACCTGAGGTCTTTTCCTCAAGCTGTTTTTCAAGAGCTTCAATTTCTTCCTTCAGGCTTTCGTTTTCGGCAACAATTGTGGGGTTATCCCAAACAATGGGGTTGGCTATGAAATAGAGGGAAAGTACAAATGAAATGCAGAATATCAAAAATGTTCCGCCTATAAAGCCGATAATTGTCAATTTCTTTTTGGAATTGGGTGAAAGTTTGGATTTCTTCATGATTTTTCAGCCTTTCTTCAATGTTTTATGGTAGTAATATTTGTTTTTGATGTTTTATTTTGCCCAAAAATTTGTCATATGGGCGCTTTGCTTCAGTATAGCATACTTTAAAGAACTATT
Source organism: Clostridia bacterium (assembly GCA_017436245.1). Taxonomy (GTDB): domain Bacteria; phylum Bacillota; class Clostridia; order Monoglobales; family Monoglobaceae; genus SIG440. The sequence continues at coordinate 9,777 of JAFSDN010000026.1, read as the reverse complement.
CAAGACTTTCTGAAAAAATAATAAGAAAACCTTGTTAAAAATTTTTTTATTTTCCCGTCCCTTGACAACAATTGTCATTTATGCAATAATTGAAGTGTGATAACAGAAGAAAATATGTTTGTATATTATATTGGAAGGAAATGATGAAAATGCAAAATCGGCTGTATGAAAAACGTCGTAAATTTATTGTTAATGTGACGTATTTTGCATTGATTGTGTCGCTGGTGTTTTTGTTTTTCAAATATGCCGTTGTGTGGTTGATGCCTTTTATAATCGGTTTTATTCTTGCATCCATTGCAAATCCGCTGGTTTCGAAAATATGCGGCAAAACCGGAATTAACCGGAGGCTCTGTGCTTTTGTTGTGATGCTTCTGGAGTATTTTCTGATAATCTTTGTTGTGTGGGTGGCAATTGCCAAAATACTCGGCTCGGCTCAGGCGGTTTTTGCTGATTTGCCAAGGTATTTTGATGAAAATATTGTTCCGTTCTGGAATAATTTCAAGATTACTCTCACGGAAATCAGCCGGGACTGGCCGCCGGAGGTTCTTGTTCACGTATCATCCTTCACCGACGGGGCATTTGAAAGCCTGCGTGGCTTGATTTCGGGGGCATCGGAGCACTTTCTTTCCTTTATTACCCAAACCACGGGTCGGATTCCGTTTCTGTTTTTGAGTGTGGTGTTTGCGGTTCTTTCGTCCTTCTTTATCAGTATGGATTATGACGAAATCAGAGCATGGGTAAAGGGGCATATCCCCACACGGCTTGTTGGTGTTGTCAGCGACACAAAGCTTCAACTGGGAAAAACCTTGCTAAAATATGTGAAGGCGTACAGCATTATTCTGAGTATTACCTTTGTTGAGCTTATTATCGGACTGATGATTCTGCGTGTCGAAAATTTTTTGGGTATTGCGGCAATCATTGCGGTGTTTGACATACTTCCCATTCTTGGAACGGGAGGCATTATCATTCCGTGGTCGCTGTTCTCCTTTGCTTCAGGAAATTATTTTCTGGGAATCGGACTTCTTGTTCTTTATCTGGTTATCATTCTTGTGCGCAACTTTGCTGAACCCAAGATTATCGGAATGCAGTTGGGCTTACATCCCCTTGTAACCCTGCTGACAATTTATGTGGGTTACAGATTTTTTGGTATTATCGGAATGATTGGGCTTCCGGTTATGACAACAATTTTTCTTGCATTGCATAAAACAGGAAAGCTTAACATCAGGATGTTCCTGACAAACGAAGCTGAAGACGTTGAAACTAATAATGAATAAAAATCCTATCAAAAAAAAGCGCCTTTGGCGCTTTTTTTGAACATTATTCAATAATTCTTCCGTCTGTAGAAATTGTCACAACTCTCCATGGAATAAACTTTCCACTTGCCTGAAGTGCATTTTTCACTGATTGCTCAATGCCGCCGCAACATGGAACTTCCATGCGGACAACAACTACACTTTTTATATTGTTGTTTTTAATTATGGAAGTTAGTTTTTCGGTATAGTCGCCTTCGTCAAGCTTGGGGCATCCAATAAGTGTGATGTGATTACGTATAAATTCACGGTGAAAATTGCCGTATGCATAAGCAGTGCAATCTGCCGCAACCAAAAGATTTGCATTGTCAAAGTACGGTGCATTTACAGGTACAAGTTTAATTTGCACAGGCCACTGCGAAAGATCGCTTGTGACAGGGACGGTGTTCTGAATTTCACATGGCTCACGGTTAATCATTCTGGACTGTGTTCCGGGACATCCGCAAGGCAAGGGCGCTTTTTTTTGCTTTGAAGCTAAAACAGCCGTTTCGTTATAAGCCGGAGCTTCCCTTTCTTCAAAAGTTATTGCTCCTGTGGGACAAGCAGGAAGACAATCTCCAAGACCGTCACAGTAGTCTTCACGCGTGAGTTTTGCCTTGCCGTCTATCAGTTCAATGGCACCTTCGTGACATGCATCAACACAAATGCCGCATCCATTACATTTATCTTCGTCGATTTTTATAATTTTTCTAATCATATCAATTCCTCCTGACATATTGACTTTACGGTTAAATTATATTACAATAATTACAACAAGTCTGTTGTTTTTACAACGAAAAGGTGATAAAAATGAAAAAATATATTTCTGTGCTAAAAAGAACTCAATTGTTTTCGGGTGTTGGTGAGGATGAAATACTGTCCATGCTTTCCTGCCTTACTGCAAAAACCGGCAGCTATAAAAAAGGGCAATATATACTTCATCAGGGCGAATATTCAGGTAATATTTTTGTTTTGGTTGAAGGAAAGGTGCATATACAAAGAGATGATTATTGGGGAAACCGCAGTATATTAGGGCAGATTTCGGTGGGAGAAATGTTTGGCGAATCGTATGTTGCACCTGAAAGCGGAGCATTGCTGAACGATGTTGTTGCGGTGGAAGACAGTGTTGTTATGATGTTTGATGTAAAACGAATTCTGACAACATGTTCTTCGGCTTGTCGTTTCCATTCCTTACTGATACAGAATGTGTTTTTTGCAATTTCCGAGAAAAACAAAAAACTTGTGCAAAAACTTGACCATATGTCCAAACGCACTACACGCGAAAAGCTGATGTCTTATTTGTCTGAAGAATCCAAAAGGCAAAATAATTCAAAAATAGCAATTCCTTTCAACCGTCAACAGCTTGCGGATTTTCTGGCTGTTGACCGAAGTGCCATGTCAAACGAGCTTTGCAAGATGCGTAACGAAGGCTTGATTGAATTTAAAAAGAATTTGTTCACACTATTATAAGGGCGTAAACAAATTCAACATTCAAATGATTGCAGTATGTCGGCTTAGTTTTGCATAAGCAAAAAGAATGGGCTCCAAAAACAAGGACCGCAATTTTTGCGGTCCTTGTTTTTGGTGTTCTTACTCAAATATATGCGACACTCTGTTGAGAAAAACAGCAGCCTCGGCTCGGGTTGCAAGACCCTTGGGAAGAAATTCCCCGGTTTCGTAACCCGAAAGAAGGCTCATGCTGCACATTGCTGCAACGGGAGTTCGGGCGTAGTCTGTGATGCTTGATGCATCGGGGAATTTGTCAGAAAGATTATAACTTTCATCATAGTTCAGTTTTCCGTAATTATTCAGAATACGGTATACCATTGTTGCCATATCTTCGCGGGAAATATTTGCCGTTGGGTCAAATACTTTTCCGTCACGTCCTGTTGTGATTCCAATTGCTTTGGCAACGCCGATTTCGTGATAGTAATATTTATCGGGTGAAATATCTTCGAAGTTTGAAATTACCTTTGTATCTGCGCCCAGCATACGAACAAGCATAATGGTGAAATCGGCACGTGTTATCTTTCTCGAACATCCAAAGCTACCGTCTGCCATACCATTTATGATGCCCTTTTGGTTAAGAGAAACAATTGCATCCTGCGCCCAGGGGTATTGGGGCAAATCCGAGAACAAGGGAGCTTCCTGCTGATTTGGCCAAGTCTGAGGCAGATTTGCGTTTTGGGCATTTATGTCACGAATGACATCTGAAAGCTCAGCCGACTGCATAGCACTTCCAAGTCTGTAATGTGCATAGCCGTTGTAGTTGCTGAGGGTTTTGAGCAATGCATCCTGGTTGCGAAGCTCGTTGTGACCGTTGCTGCCGTACCACGCAGAGGTAGGCTTTGTTTCTTCGGGAATACGGTAAACCCCCTGGCCCACACACAACTTCACATCTGTTCCTGCGGCAACATCTGCCCACCATTTTGCAAGGATTTCAAAGTCGGCAATTGAATATCCGATGTTCCAGTAAAGCTGAGGCATAATCCAGTCAACAATTCCCGCCTGAACCCATAAGCGAGTGTCGGCAAAGCTGTCACAAAAGGTCTGACTTCCGTTGGTGTTGCTTCCAAAGGAGTTCGAGGCTTTGTTTGCCCATATTCCGGCAGGGCTGACCGAAAATACAACATCAGGCTTTTCTGCCTTAATTGATGAATCAATCATTGCAATAAGAGTGGTGACGTTGTTGCGGCGCCAGTCTCCGATGTCGTTGTATGTATCTCGGTATTTGCTGAATGTGGCACCGTCGGGGAAGTTGCCCTTGGGGTAAAAATAGTCGTCAAGGTGAATTCCGTCAATATTGTAGTTGCGGACGATTTCCATAACACCGTCAACCACAAGTTGATTTGCCGCAGGCTCGCCGGGATTAAGATAAAGTTTTCCGTCGGTGTGTTGCACAACAAGGTCGGGATATTGCTTGGCAACAGAATTCCATGCAAGAGTGTTGCTGTCTGCCGCCGCTGCTGTTACACGGTATGGATTTATCCAAGCATGAACAGCAATTCCACGTTTGTGTGCTTCTTCAGTTATGTATCTCAGGGGGTCAAAGCCGCTGTCGGGAGCTTGTCCTTGTGTTCCGGTCAGATACTTTGACCAAGGGTAGATATTTGACTGGTAAAAGGCGTCACTTGCGGGACGCACCTGAAAGAATAATGTGTTATATCCCAATGACTGAACATTGTTCAATAAATTATCCGCATCCTGTTTGAGCAATGCGCCCGATGTGGTGTATCGTGAAGGGTAATCAAGGGCATATACCGTTGCCGCCCAGACACCACGCACAGGCTCCTGCTGATATGCGGCAGAAACCGAAACAGGTCCCTTGACCGATACAGAAAGGCTGCCGTCACCGGTGCGTATTGGCAGAAGGTTAATAATACAAAACAATGCAGTGAGAAGACATAAAAATTTGATTTTCATAATACTTTGCGCTCCTTATCCTGAGTTGTTCACAGAATATGTGAATTTTCATAGTATATTATTAATTGAAGAAACAGAGGTGAACCTCTCTTTCTTGTTTTATAGGAAAATACAACCTTTGTGGTGTGTTTTCCATAAAACAAAAACATAAATTTAATTGTCCGTGCAAAATTTTCTGCCTTTGGCAGAAACGCACATGGACGAAAAAAGCTGTATCCTTTTCTGCTCGCCGCAGGCGAGTGCCAAAGGCGCTTTTTTAGAATATTATTGTTGGCTTGTATCTGAAAGGAGAAAAAAATGCTTGAAGTTTTTGATGCAATTGCTCACATTCAGGGAAGTATTCTTGCACCCGAAATTCACGGAACGGTGAAATTTCTCGGTATTGAAGACGGTTGCTGGGTTGAGGCAGAAATCTTTGGTTTGCCCGAATTCAGCGAAGCAACCGAAAGTCTGGCACAGGTTGGGCCATTTGGTTTTCATATTCATGAAAAAGACACCTGCGGAAGTATTCACGGAGATTCGCCCTTCTCTGCCGCAGGGGGACACTGGAATCCTGATGGCGAACCCCACGGAAATCATGCAGGGGATTTTCCGGTTCTTTTTTCCAATGGCGGAACGGCAAAAATGCTTTTCTTCACCGACAGATTCTTCCCTGAGGATGTTGTGGGAAGGTCTGTGGTCATTCATCAGTCTCCCGATGATTATAGTTCACAGCCGTCGGGCAGCGGAGGCAAACGGATTGCCTGCGGCAGCATTGTTGCGGCAATGGAAACATAAATTTATACTTTGTTTCATTTTATATCATAATTGCCATTTGGTCAAGAGAAAAATGAAATTATGTATGATTCTTAAACATACAGGGAAACATATGCAAAAATCCGGAGTTTCAACATGAACTCCGGATTTGATGTATTAAAGCAAATTGATTCCGTTTTCGCGACATTCTGAAATCATTTCTTCGGGCCAAACTGATGCATGAACCTCGCCGATGTGAGCTTTGTGAAGAATGAACATACAGATTCGTGACTGACCGATTCCGCCACCGATGGTGTAAGGAAGTCTGCCTGCAAGCAGGTCTCGGTGGTAAGGAAGTGTTGCACGTTCCTCGCATTTTGCGGCCTTGAGCTGACGCTTCAGAGATTCCTCGGAAACTCTGATTCCCATACTTGAAACTTCAAAGGGAATGTCAAGCATATCATCATAGAACAACAGGTCGCCGTTCAGTTCCCAGTCATCATAGTCGGGGGCTCTGCCGTCATGCTTCTTTCCTGAAGCCAGCAAATCGCCAATTTGCATCAGAAAAACAGCACCCTTTTCTTTTGTGATTGCGTGTTCCCTCTCCTTTGGAGTTTTGTCGGGATACATATCCTCAAGCTCCTGTGTCGTCATAAAATACACTTCTTCGGGGAGTCGGGGCTGAATTTGCGGAAACAACGAATTTACATATTTTTCGGTCATTTTGAACACATCAAAAATCTTCTTTACGGTGTGTTTCAGGGTTGAGGTTGTTCTGTCGCTTTTTGAAATAACCTTTTCCCAATCCCACTGGTCAACATATATTGAATGAATATTGTCTGTATCTTCGTCACGTCTGATTGCATTCATATCGGTATAAAGACCTTCATCGTCGGAAAAACCATACTCTTTCAGAGCGTTGCGCTTCCACTTTGCAAGGGAATGAACAATCTGAAGATTTCTGCCGGTTTCAAGAACATCAAAGGTAACAGCACGTTCAACACCGTTAAGGTCGTCGTTGAGACCGGTATCCGGGTCAACAAAAAGAGGTGCCGAAACGCGCGTGAGCTTTAGTTCACGGGCAAGGTTGGTTTCAAAATAATCCTTGGTTGCTTTGATTGCAATCTGGGTATCAATCAGGTTAAGAAGTGATTTATACCCGACGGGTTTTATTACATCTGCCATTTCAAATCATAGCCTTTCTCGAAAATAGAAATAATTTCTTTTAATAAATACACATTATAGCATCTTTTTTTATAAAAAACAAGTGTTTTTTGTGTTTTATATTCAAAGTTTTTGGTTATACTGTAAGTAGACCAAATTTCAGGAGGTGAAACAGTATGACAAACAATGGTGTATGCTGTAACGTTAATGAATGTATGTATCATGTTGAGGGCGACAAGTGCAATCTGGACAAAATTGAAGTAAGCCACGAAAAAACAAGTGCGGATTCAATTGCAATTCCTCACTTCTGCAAGAGTTACGAGAAGAAGTAATTAACAGTATCATTTTTTTCACCTGAAGCAGTCTTGGAAAAAGCATCTCCAAGACTGCTTTTTTTTGAAATTTCTCTTGATTTAATATAAAATGTGTGATATTATGATATAGTCACATAAATTCAACATTTAAAATCAGAGATTTCCTAGGGGGGCTTTTACCCTTTTTTTGACTATCTTGAGTGTTTGTATTTGGTAAAAATGCGAACTTCGGCTCGAGATGGTTAATAATCTATTTCGTTGAATTTGTGTGACAGCAATCGGAGTTTGCATTTTTCGGTGTGCAGACAGCGATTGTTTGCACACTTTTTTAATTTTGGGGGTATTTATTATGATTGGTTGTTTGAGGATGCCGTTTTTCAAGCGGGACAATGCTCTGGATGAAATGTATATGACAGAAGTCAGATTATATTTGCTTGATGATGAAAAAATTGAAGAGAAGGTACCTATGTTTGTCAGCGGTGACGTGGCGGCATTTTTCACAGATAAAAGGATGATCTTTGTCCGCAGACCTCAGAATGTAAGAGGCTTTGAAAAAATTCTCGAAATGGAGTTTTTACCGTATAAAAGCGTACAAAATTTCTCTTTTCTAAAATCCAATTTTGAAAGGGCATACAATATTTATATAGCTCTGTCGTCTGAAACAGAGTTCTCCTTTTCGCTGGAGGATTTAGATGAGGCGACCAGAATTCTGGAGCTTATAGGAAAAAACAGTGTGTGAAACAAGGGAAGTGTCACAACGTCTGTGTGACACTTCTATGCTCAAATAAAGCATAAATTAATCTTGACAAAATAAAAAAAATATAGTATAATTTGTCTGTTAATTTAATAGGCTTGTGTAGCACAGTTGGTAGTGCAGCGCATTCGTAATGCAGTACAAGGTTATGAAAAAGTGCCTGTGATGCCACTGAGCATCGGCAGTTGCCGATTTTTAGTTTTGTTGAAAGTGAATTTTTGTTGAAAGATTAGTTGAAAAACAGTATTGAAAACACTGTTATCCTACATAGATGCTGGTGTAGCACAGATGGTAGTGCATTCGATTCGTAATCGAAAGGCCAGGGGTTCAAGTCCCCTCACCAGCTCCATTAAGAGGCTATATTTTGTGTATAGTCTCTTTTTAATTTACCCAAAAAAGATAGGCTTACCACGAAGGCAAACCTATCTTTTTTGCAACTAACACTTAAATATATTTTCGAGACTCTTTGATACCCACTTCTTTTTCAATATTGGTGTACACCGAGTTGACAATTTCAGAACTTGTATCACCCATCATTTGCTTTGTTATTGCTTCAGGGGCACCATTAAGAGCCATTCTGGTACAAAATGTATGTCTAAAGCGATATGGATGATAATGAATTTTACCTTCCAAACCAGAGCTATGAAGGAATCTTTCAAAGCGCTTTTTCAAAGCAGACTCAGTCATAAACTCACAAGTTTCGGATGGGAATATGTATTTTGAATCCTTGAAATATGTAAACTCACCAGAATTTTTTACATACTCTTTCCATTCTTTCAGAGCTTCAATAGCATCATTAGTCAACGGCAACTCTCGAATACCGATATCAGCTCTAACACTCTTTCTCGCTCTGCTATTCTTAACACCTTCCTTAGACTTTTGAACAGGTGTGCTAAAATTGAACGTTCTATTGTATATATTTTAGGTGTAAAATAAATTCAGAATTTTAAATCGACCTTTTTTAACATTCCGAAAAAAATTGTTCCTATTACATATATGTTATAGTCCTCTAACCTCAAATTGAAATATCTACCAAGAAAAAAATATCTAAACATTTTGATTTTTCCGTATCGAACAAAAATAGAGATTATTATTTAGAGCATTTTAAAAGCCATTATGGAAAGATAAAAATATTTGACTAAATTATATACCTTATTATACATAATACATTTTTGAAGCTATTTTGAAGATAAAAAAGACAATGGGCAATATTCCTTCCGGAACAACCCATTGCCAATTTATTTATTAATTATGTCTTTCACCAAAGCAGAAATTGTATCAAGCTGTTTGTCGTTTAGCTTTCTTAAATCTTCTATAATACCTTTTAGCTTTTCGGGATTTTCAACACCCACATCAAAAAGTTCGCTTGGCGTTATTCGCAAGTAATCACATATATAGAAGATACCCGTCAGTGACGGCATCGACTTACCTGATTCAATATTATTGATGTAACCGGGGTTTTGCCCCATGGATAAACTCATGTCACGAGCCGATACTCCTTTTTTAGTACGAAGTGTAGCTATACGCAACGAAAAATCTTTTTCATCCATTATATCACCGCCTTTATATCACATTATAACCCATACGTTGAGTTGTATTATTAGATACAAAGCTGAATATGTATTGAAATGTTGGTTTATAGATGCCATAATAATATATAACAACGCATACAAACCAATACAATAATAGAAGGTGATTATTATAATGAATAAAAAATACACTTGTTGCTTTTTCGGGCATAGAAAAACAAACAAAACCCCAGAACTTGTAGAAAGATTGACTACAACCATAAAAGAACTAATTGAAAAAAGTGAGATTAACACATTTCTTTTCGGCAGCAAAAGCGAATTTGATGATTTATGCCATAAAGTCGTAACAGAGTTAAAAGAAAAATATCCCCACATAAAGCGTGTTTATGTGAGGTCAGCATACCAACACATTCCCGACTGGTATGAAGATAGTTTGCTGAAACATTACGAAGGTACATACTTTCCCGAACATATGGAAAACGCCGGCAGAGCATCTTATGTAGAACGCAATCAAGAGATGATAGATAAGTCAAATTTCTGTGTAGTTTATTATGATGAAAACTATCTTC
>JAFSDN010000025.1 GCA_017436245.1 Clostridia bacterium | reverse complement strand
CTTGTTGTAGAGGTGATTTCATGAAGTGGAAAACATATGTGGTATCGGTTTTGATTGCGTTGGCTGTTGGAGGTTTGTCGGCTTTGATTACCAGCGGTAATATGATGATTTATGATGAGCTTGTGCAGCCGCCCCTTGCACCCCCTGCCATTTTGTTCCCCATTGTCTGGACGATTCTTTATGTTGCAATGGGAATTGGTGCGGCAAGGGTATGTATAGAAGGTAAGGGCATGAGAGTGATTACCACAGAGGCAATTAAAACATATGCGGCACAGTTGGTGGTTAATTTCTTCTGGAGCATTATATTCTTTAATTTCAGAGCTTTTCTGGCAGCTTTTTTATGGTTGATTCTTTTGTGGGTATTGATTTTGGTTATGCTGGTCAGGTTTGCAAAGGTTGATAATCTTGCCGCAATAATTAATATTCCGTATCTTGTGTGGGTTACATTTGCGGGTTATCTGAATTTTATGATTTATATTCTGAATTAGTTTTATGTAACGGAGGGAGCTGAATTTTCACAGCACCCTCCGTTAATTTTTACAGAGAGTTTATATAATCTTCAAGATTACTTTTGATTACGGTTACACGGGGTCCGTAAATAACCTGAACACCCGAACCTTTTTTGATTATTCCTGAGGCGCCGGTTTGCTTCAAAAGTGAATCGTTTACAAGGGAGCTGTCTTTTACGGTGAGTCGGAGTCGGGTTGCACAGCAATCTACGTTTACGAGGTTATCCTTTCCGCCAAGAGCTTCAAGGATGGCTGCTGAATTGTCTTCCTTTGCCGCATTGACATCCTTTCGGGTATAAAGCTTGGTTTCGGCTTCGTCGTCCTCACGTCCGGGTGTTACATAGTTGAATTTTTGTATCAGGAAGCGGAAGAGGAAGTAGTAAACACCAAAGTATATTACACCTACCCAGATAATGTTTATCCAGTTTGTTTTTGCATTTCCCTGAAGAATTCCGAACAGAAACAGGTCGATGATACCGCCCGAAATGTCATTCCGACGCCGACGTCAAGAATGTGCATCAGCATAAATGAAAGACCTGCAAGAACACAGTGCACGGCGTAAAGGAGGGGTGCAACAAAAAGAAAGGTGAATTCCAGAGGCTCGGTTATACCTGTGAGAATTGCGGTGAGAGCTGCTGAAAGCAGAAGGCTGCCTGCCACTCTTTTCTTTGAATCCTTTGCAACGCTGTACATTGCCAGAGCCGCACCGGGGAGACCAAAAATCATAAAGGGGAATTTTCCGCTCATAAAGCGTGTTGCGGCTGATGAAAATTTGACGGTTTCGGGGGATGCAAGCTGGGCAAAAAAGATGTTTTGCGCGCCTGCAACCGAAACGCCGTCTATCATCATTGTTCCGCCCAGACCTGTTTGCCAGAAGGGCATATAGAATACGTGGTGAAGTCCGAAGGGAATCAATGCACGCTCGATTGTTCCGTAAATGAATGTTCCGAAGTATCCCGAATTCAGCACAAGGTCACCCAGAGAGTAGATTCCGCGCTGAATATATGGCCAGATGAAATACATCAAAAGACCAACAAGAATGAATGTGAAGGTTGAGATAATTGGGATAAATCTTACACCGCCAAAAAATGATATTACGTTGGGGAGCTGAATTTTGCAGAATCGGTTGTGAAGGGCGGCGACTCCAAGACCTACAATGATACCGCCAAAAACACCCATTTCAAGGGATTGGATTCCCACAACGTTGGAAAGTGTTCCCGAAAGCATTGCGCCGGCTTCCAGCTTTCCGTTCAGTTGGAGGAGGGTGGAGATTGTCTGATGCATGACAAAAAAGGCAATTGCGGCAGAAAGAACTGCTGTTCCGTGCTCACGCTCTGCCATTCCCAATGCGACGCCAAGGGCAAACAGCAAAGGGAGATTTGCAAAGATTATGTTTCCTGTCTGGGCAAGAACAAGCATAACCGAGTTCAGAAAAGTGCCCTCGCCAAGAATTGACTGGAGATTGTAGGTTTGAATGGTTGTTGGGTTTGTGAGGGATGAGCCGATTCCCAAAAGCAGACCCGCAATGGGCAAAAGTGCAATGGGGAGCATAAATGAGCGTCCGACTCTTTGAAGAACGCTGAACAAACCGTTTGTTTTGTCTTTCATAAATAAATTCCTTTCCTTTTATATATTTTTAACGGATAATTTCTGTAAAGCTAAAGCTTATAGGATAATGCAGGGGTTCCTGCTGATTGGGAATTGGATTCCATAACACGATATTCCTTCAGTTTGTGAGTGTTGGTTATAACCACCATGGTTGCAGGGTTATAGCCCTTTTCACGGATTCCGTCGATGTCGGCATATGCAATGGCCTCGCCACGGCGAATAGGGTCGCCCTGCTTCACAAGAGCCGTAAAGCATTCGCCCTTGAGTTCAACGGTATCTATTCCGATGTGTACAAGAATTTCAAGACCGTCGGAGGTTGTTATGCAATAGGCATGGAGGGTATCGGTTACGTCGGTTATTGTTCCGTCTGCCGGACTGTATATGTTCCCGTTTGTTGGGATTACGGCAAAGCCGTCACCAAGGAGTTTTTGTGAGAAAACTTCGTCGGGAACTTTTGTGAGAGTCACAATTCTGCCTCCGGCGACGCTGGACAGAATTCTTTCTTTTTTCATAAAATTAAACATTGACAAGCTCCTTTCAGTCAAGGCTTCTTATTTTTTTTCGGAGATTCAGGATGTGGGGTGGCGAAACGGAAAGCTCGTCAACGCCAAATCTGATAAAGTCCTCGGTGAGACTTGTGTCGGATGCAAGCTCGCCGCATATGCCCACCCATTTGCCGTGCTTGTGAGCGTTTTGAACCGTCATCTCAATCATCCGTATTATTGCAGGATGATGAGGGTCAAAAAATGGTTCAAGATGCTGATTCTGACGGTCGATTGCCAAAGTATACTGAGTCAGGTCGTTGGTGCCGATGCTGAAAAAATCAACCTCAGGGGCGAGCATATCGCTGATGAGTGCCGCTGCCGGTGTTTCAATCATTATTCCCACTTCGATGTTTTCGTTGAATGGCGTGCCCTCGGCACGGAGCTCGGCTTTTGCGGCTTCGATTATTTTTTTTGCTTCAAGAATCTCACGGAGGGAGCATATCATGGGGAGCATAATTGAAATATTGCCGTATGCGGAGGCGCGAAGCAAGGCTCTGACCTGGGGTCTGAAAACATCGGTGTTGCTCAGACATATTCTGATTGCACGATAGCCCATTGCGGGGTTTTCTTCGGCAGGGAGGTTAAAATAATCAATCTTTTTGTCGGCACCTATGTCCATGGTCCGGACAATAACCTTTTTGCCAAACATTCTTTCGGCAACTTCTTTATACTTGAAGAACTGTTCGTCTTCGGTGGGAAAGGTATTTTTTGCAAGGTACAGGAATTCGCTTCGGAAAAGACCTATACCGCCTGCGTCATTGCTGATGACCGATGCAAGGTCGGAGGGGCTCCCGATGTTGGCAAAAATATCAATTTTCTTACCCGATTTGGTTTCGTTGGGCTTGCCCTTAAGTTCGGCAAGGAGTTCCTTGCGTTTTTCTTCCTGTTCTTTTTGAATGTGGTAGTTGCTGATTTGCACATGGTCGGGATTGATGCACAATGTACCGTTAATTCCGTCAAGAATTGCGGTTTCGCCGTCAAAGTCTGTGTCAATGATGCCTGTTCCTATTATTGCCGGAATGTTCAGTGAACGTGCAAGAATGGCGGTGTGCGATGAGGTTGAACCGCCAAAGGTCACAAAACCGAGAATTTTTTCCTTGTCCATTTGCACCGTTTCGCCGGGGGTAAGGTCGTCGGCAACGATGATGCAAGGATGGGTCAGGGTGTTTGCACACGTTTCGTTTCCTGAAAGTATTGCAATCAGGCGGTTTGAAATGTCACGAACGTCGGAAGCCCGTGCCATCATATATTCGTCACCTGTGTCCTCAAAGGTTTTGATGAACAAATCTGAAGTGTAGCTGACGGCATATTCTGCATTGACACGGTTGTTCAGTATCATTGCACTTATGGCACCGTGATAATCCTCGTCCTCAAGCATCATCATATGAATCTGGAATATCTGAGCGTTTGCCTCGCCCACTTCGGTCAGGGCTTTTTGATATAAATCCGAAAGCTCGGCTTTTGCTTTTTGACACGCATCCCGAAAACGCATTGTTTCGCCATGGGTGTCGTCAATTTTTTGCCTTTTTACGGCACAGCCGTCTGTGTTATAAAAATGGAGTTTTCCCATTGTAAGAGCTTTGCAGACGCTTTTTCCTTTTATTTCAACCATGGGTTTTTCCTCCTGAAAACATATATTCTTTGGATAGTATATACAAAAAAGACATAAATCATACAAATGTATGTTTATGTCCTGAAAAATTTGTGGTTCTGTAACAAATGTTGGGGTAAACACTTTGAAAAGATTCTTCGCTATGCTCAGAATGACGCAACTTAGCTTCTGATAAGGTCATGTTGAGCATAGTCGAAACATCTTCTTTGGTCAAAACCCCAACATTTGCAAAAGAACCAATTTTGTTTTTTTATTTTAAATATTATTCAGTTTTTAATTGAAGTATAAAGCCTGCACCAAGAATCATAAGAATTCCCATAAACTGAAAAATGGTGAAGGGCTGACCCAAAACAATTGTTCCCATAAAAGCTGAGGTTATTGGCTCAATGCAAGCCATAATTGAGGCTCTTGTCGCCTTGCAGTGCTTCAGCCCCACGGTGTACAGGGTGTAGGGGGCAATGGTTACGCACAATGCAAGCAGAATTACGGGGAAATAAGCATTTTGATTTATAATTTGAGATGTTGTTTCGGGAATGTCAATCATGAAGAGCGCGCCCACTCCTGCAAATATTGCGGTGTAAAGGGTGACGGTGACGGAATCGTATTTTTTTAGAATTGCTTTGCCGAAAATACTGTACAGCCCGTAAAAAAGACCCGAAAGAACGCCCGCAATGATACCATAGGTGCTGAACTTTAATTCAGCTCCGCCGATTATGCCTGTTGCAAAGGCACATCCACCGATTGCAAGAATGAGACTCAGTAATTTTGGCACGGTCAGTTTTTCCTTAAAGAATATAATTGAAAAAATCAGTATCCATATTGGCGAGGTATACATCAGTATATTGCCCACAGCGGCAGAGGTTTCTTCAATTGCTACAAAGTACAGGGTTGAGCTGAGAAGAATACAAAGTATTCCTGTACACATAAACCACCATATGTCGCACAACATTATGCGGAGCTTCTTGGGGTTTATTATCAGCATACCCAGAGTCATAAGAATTGCGGCTGTTATCCATCGCATTGCGGAAACCTGAACAGGACTGAAGCCCAGCTTGCCTATGTATGAAACAAAAAGTCCTGCAATGCCCCACAGCACACCTGCACCGAAAACAAAAATATCTGCAAATTTTTTCATAGTTTGCTCCTTGTGGTGATAAAAATAAAACATTGATAGTATAACACAAGTGAAGGCTTTTTTCAAGAAGAAACGTGATTAAAATATTATTATTGACAAATTATGCAGAAAAGGGTATTCTATTGATGTGAAAAGAGGTGTTTTTTTGCATAAGGTTTTTTGTTTGAGCAACGGAATCCGTGTTGTTACTGAAACAACCGATTATGTTAAATCTGTTTCGGCGGGTGTATGGGTTGGTGTCGGGTCGGTGAACGAGACGGCTGAGAACAACGGCATTTCCCATTTTATTGAGCATATGCTTTTTAAGGGAACCCACACACGTTCTGCCAGAGAAATTGCACAGTGTATGGATTCGGTGGGCGGTCAGCTTAATGCGGTTACAGCAAAGGAGTATACCTGTTATTATACAAGGACTTTGACGGAATATTTGAAAACAGCTCTGGAATTGCTTGCGGACATGATATGCAATTCCACATTTGAAAGCGAAAATATTGAGCTGGAACGAAAGGTTATTCTTGAAGAAATCAGCATGGGAGAGGATGAACCCGAAAACCTGATTTATGATATTGTTGAAGCTGAAATGTGGTCGGGCGATGCCCTTGGGTTTTCTGTAACAGGCTCCGAAAGGTCGGTTTCGGGAATCAGCCGTGATATGCTTCTTGATTATTTTCACAAAAACTATGTTGCGGAGAATATTGTTATTTCAATTGCAGGTAATTTTGACGAAGATGAAGCTGTTGAAATTCTGGAGAAAAACTTTGGAGGTATTCCAAAGGGCGGAGTGGAACAAAAGGAGTCAGAAAAAATTCCTCAGAACCGAAAATTGAAAATTGTTAAAAAGGATTTTGAACAGTGCCAGTTGTGCATCGGCTTTGACGGATATTCAAGACGTGACGCCCGTCATTATGACCTTGCTGTTGTCAACGCTTTGTTTGGCGGAAATATGAGCTCAAGGCTGTTTCAGAAGGTGCGGGAGGAAAGCGGTCTTGCATATTCTGTTTATTCTGAGCTGTCTACATATTCCCAAAACGGGTCACTGAGAATCTATGCAGGGCTGAGCCCTGAAAACATAAGGCAGGTTCTTGAAATAATCAGCAATGAAATAAGACTTCTCAAAAGGAATAAGCTGACAAAGGAAGAAATTGAAACTGCAAAAACCCAGTTCAAGGCGGCACTGGTCATGGACAGCGAAGGTGTTGCGGAACGTGAGTGCGCCAACGGAAAAACCCTTTTGCGGGACGGAAGGGTGAAAACAATTGATGATGCAATTGCCTTGATTGACGGTATTACCCCCGAAGGTGTTGCCGAAGCCATTGATTTTGTTTTTGACAACAAAAAGCTGACAATTGCCGTTCTTGGCAGATTTGACGGCGACGGTCAGGAATTGATGGACGTAATGGAATTTTGAAAAGTTAATAGCCATAAAATGAGACTTTTTTCTGAATCACAGAAAAAAGTCTCATTTTTATTATTGCGAACAAACCGACAGAATTATAAATCGTCTATTCTTTCGGCTAATATTTTTACAACGGAATAAAACCTGTCGTATTTGTCTTTGTCTGCCGTGTTGACAGCATTAATAATGCTTGTAACATTGTTTTTTTGTTTATTTGAAATATTTAAGAGTAAATAATCTATGCTTACATTTAAAACGGAAGAAATGGTTATTAATGATTCAATGGATAGTGTGCGTGTTCCGCGCTCAATGTGTCCGATGTGTGCGGTTGATAAATCGCACAATTCAGCAAGGTGTTCCTGTGTTAGGTGCTTTTCCTTTCTTGCTTTTCTTATGCGTTCACCCAGTGCTTTGTAATCAAATTCATTATTCATAATTTCACCGCCCTTGCAGTATTAATTATATACTATCAGTTATGAAAATATAATAAACTAATAGAATTAAATGTTGACTAATAGAATTATTTGTGATATTATATGAGGAAGAAAAGATAATATGGAGTGGTAAAGTGGATACTTCTTAAAATTGTTGAATAAATCAAAATAATTTTTATAAAGAAAGGATTTTATTTATGAAAAGAAAATTATCATTAATTTTAGCGTTGGTTTTGTTGCTTTCAGCACTTTTTAGCGTAAATGTATTTGCAAAATCTAATATAATAATCAATGGTGTTGATATTGGTTATGCCGCAGGAGATTATTTTAGCAAAAATGGAAAGGCATGTGCCTGTCATAACCAAAATAAATGTGTTCCAGAAAAAAGAGGTTGTAACTGTAAACACGTTGCTGGGACAGCTCAATGTTACGCATTTGCATTATGGTGTGAAAATAAGCTTTGGGGCTACAATGATGTTTCAAGCCCGAAAAAATTTCAAAACATCGGAAGTGTTTCAGCAGGTAAACTTACAACATCAAAAATCAAAGAATTGATAGAAAAAGCTCCAATTGGTTCACATATAAGAACAAACGGCAGTAATCATTCAATGATTTTAATATCAAAAAATAGCAATGGTTTTACAGTTGCACAAGCCAATGGTAGCAATAATAATGAGTTTAAGTCTTGGAGTGCTTGCAGAATAGGAACTGCAACATATACTTGGTTATCATATGTTAAATCCACTTATGGTAACAGAGGAATTAAGTTTATAAAAGCACCTTTTAGTGTACCAAATCCCGAGCCTACTAACGAAACTAAAAAGACTTATAGTGATTGGAAAACACCAACAAAATGTTATTCAACATCTACAAGCAATAATATAACAGTATATCAAACAAGTACATCTACTGCAAAATATGGTACTGTTTATGGTTTGTCTGATGAACTTATAATCAAAGATTGGACTGATAAACGAGTAAAGGTTACATATCCAACAAGTTCTGGACAAAAAACAGGCTGGATTGATAAAAAATATGTATCTTCTGTTACACCGGGAAAAGTTGTAAAAACATATACTGCAAAAACAAAAATCACAACCTATAAACGACAAAACGGAGCTTCTTATGGCTATATTTCCAAAGGTGACAAGGTTTATAGCATTGCAACAAAAGGTAACTGGATGCAAGTTATCTATCCCGTTTCGGGTGGATATAAAATGGGTTGGATAGAGAAATAATTTGAGATTACAGCGGAGGGATTTCCACCTCCGCATGCTTTTTAGGTTAGGTGCTTTTTTTGAAAAAAATAATAAGTTTATTTATAGCTATTCTTTTGTTATTAAACACAACGGCAGTTTTTGCTGATGATTTATCCGATGTAATTATTGTTAGTCCGATAAAGGAAAATGTTTTAACATTAGATGCTGATATAACGGATATAATAGGCGGAAAAAAGGTAGAGCTAAATATGTCATTGGAAGTAAATAATGATTTCAATATTGTCACTATAAAAACAAGTACAAGCGGAGCTACAGTATACTATACAATTGACGGAGAGGAGCCCTCAACGGTATCGGAAAAGTATACGGAACCGATATATTTGGAAGAAAGTGCATTATTGCAAACTTTTGCTGTAAAAAAAGGTTATGCAACAAGTGAAATAGGTAAAGAATATGTAGAAATTGAAGCAAAAAAAGATTCTTATGAGGAATGTAACTGTATGAAAACCTAACGGGAGAATATTATTTTGCAAATACTTCGGGTATGCCTTTTGTGGATTGTGACTATGAAAGCAAATATATTTCATACATTGCGGCTGCATATGAATTGGGAATAACAAAAGGTACAAGTCAATCGGCTTTTTCACCTTATGATGATATAAGCAGGGAACAGCTTGCAACCATGCTTTATAGAGTTATAAAGCTTGCCGAAATTAACAGCACTTACGGCTTTGATGCGAATAATGTCAGAAAGTTCTATGACGATTCGAAAATTTCAGATTATGCAAAAGAAAGCGTATATTTTATGGCGGAATATGGAATTGTAAAGGGTGTTGACGGTGCTCATTTTGCAACTTTGGCTACCGCCACGAAAGAACAGGCAATTCTGATTTCTGTTAGATGTGCAGATGTTTTTTAGAAGATAATGTTCTTTGAAATTATAAACCTGGTATTTTTTCTCTCCCTCAGTCAGCATTGCTGACAGCTCCCTCGTCAGAGGGAGCCAGGAATTATGCTGTTTTCTTGCCTCCCTCTGACGAGGGAGGTGGCAAAATCGCAGATTTTGACGGAGGGAGT
>JAFSDN010000024.1 GCA_017436245.1 Clostridia bacterium | reverse complement strand
GCAATATTCAACAGCAAGAATGTTATTGGGCGTTGAAATTATTTCGCAGGCAACGCTTCCCAGAGCTTGTGTAACAGCCTCGGCTCTTGCTGCAGGGTATGACATGCCTTTTGCAATACTTTGCTTTACAGCGTGGGAAAATTCTTCCGTTTCCTGTGCCAAAAGTTTTGAAATGCTCAGGATTTTGTCTGTTTCGTCACATTCTGCTCCAAATGAAAGAAAATCCGTAATTCCCGTTGCATTGGCAATTTCAATACCGCCTTTGGCGAAGTATTCTGCCGATTGCATTGCATAAACCGTGGGAAGCTCAATTACAAGGTCGGCGCCGCAGGAGATTGCCGCCTGTGCCCGAAGTTCTTTGGAAAATATGGCAACATCGCCCCTTTGGACATAATTGCCGCTCATTATGGCAATAACAAAGTCAGCTCCGCACAGTTCTTTTGTGCGTGCAATCTGATATGCGTGCCCCTTGTGGAAGGGATTATATTCACAGATTATTGCGGCAGTTTTCATAGTATCATTACACCCTCCCATCATTGTTTGAATATAGTATACCTTATTTCCAATGCAAAATAAAGTATTTTTTATAAAATTTTAAAATTTTTGGTTTTTTTCTTGCATATCTTGGAATATTGGTGTATAATATGGGGTGGTAAAAAATAATACTACATATATTATATATTGCGGAGGCGGAATATGAGTAAGTTTTTGGACACAATAAAGGCAAGAGCAAAGACGGACAAAAAGACAATTGTTCTTCCAGAATCAATGGACGCCAGAATTTATGAGGCGGCAGAAAAAATTCTGAAGGAGGATTTTGCAAACATTATTATTGTTGGTACTCCCGAGGAGGTTGAAAAGTATAGCAAGGGTTACGACATAACAGGGGCAACAATCATTGACCCGTTCACATATGAAAAAACAGAGGAATATCTGAACCTCTTTGTTGAGCTGAGAAAGTCAAAGGGGCTTACATATGAAGAAGCAAAGGCAACGGCTCTTGGCGATTATATGTATTATGCTTGTCTTATGGTTAAGGCAGGGGACGCTGACGGTGTTGTTTCAGGTGCTTGCCATTCAACTGCCAACACACTGAGACCCAGCCTTCAGATTATCAAGACAAAGCCCGGCACAAAGCTTGTTTCTGCCTTCTTTGTTATTGTTGTTCCCGATTGCGAATATGGAGCAAACGGAACGTTTATCTTTGGTGACAGCGGTCTTGTTCAGAACCCCAATCCCGAAGAGCTTGCAACTATTGCAGCTTGCTCGGCAGAATCCTTTGAGCTTCTTGTTCAGGAAGAAGCTATTGTTGCAATGCTTTCACATTCATCAATGGGCAGTGCAAAGCATGACGACGTAACAAAGGTTGTTGAAGCAACAAGAATCTGTAAGGAAGAAAATCCCAACCTCAAGGTTGACGGTGAGCTCCAGCTTGATGCGGCAATTGTTCCCAAAATTGGTGAATCAAAGGCTCCAAACAGCCCTGTGGCCGGTCATGCAAACGTTCTTGTTTTCCCTGACCTTGATGCGGGTAACATTGGCTACAAGCTGGCGCAGAGACTTGCAAAGGCTGAGGCATACGGTCCTGTTACTCAGGGTATTGCAATGCCAATCAATGACCTGTCAAGAGGTTGCAGTGCTGACGATATTGTTGGTGTTGTTGCAATCACTTGTGTTCAGGCACAGGCAAAATAAGATAAGAGTTAAGAGTGAAAAGTGTAGAGAAATTATTCAAAACGCAAAGCGTTTTGTTTGATTAAAATTTTGAAAGGATGTTTATATAATGAAAATTCTTGTTATCAATGCAGGTAGTTCATCACTTAAATATCAGCTTATTGATATGGAAACTGAAAAGGTTATGGCAAAGGGTCTTTGTGAAAGAATCGGTATTGAAGGCTCAAAGCTTAACCACACTCCCGATGGCGGAGAGAAAAACGTTATTGAAAAGGATATGAAAGACCATTCGGATGCAATCAAAATGGTTCTTGATGCTTTGACAGATGCAAATTACGGTGTTATTTCCGATATGAGCGAAATTGCTGCTGTTGGTCACCGTGTTGTTCACGGCGGCGAAACCTTCAGTGGTTCTGTTGTTATCAACGACGAGGTTAAAAAGGCTCTTGAGGCTTGTGTTCCTCTTGCTCCCCTTCACAATCCTGCAAACCTTATTGGTATTGCGGCGTGTGAGGCGGCTATGCCGGGTGTTCCTCAGATTGGTGTGTTTGACACAGCTTTCCATCAGACAATGACCAAGGAAGCATTTATGTATGCTGTACCTTATGAGCTTTATGAAAAGCACAAAATCAGAAGATACGGCTTCCACGGCACATCTCACAAGTATGTTTCTCAGGAAGCTGCAAAGATGCTTGGCAAAGCTCCCGAAGAGCTGAAAATGATTACCTGTCATATGGGCAACGGTTCAAGTATCACAGCTGTTGACGGTGGTAAGTCCGTTGACACTTCAATGGGCTTCACTCCTCTTGCGGGTGTTGTTATGGGTACACGTTGCGGCGATATTGACCCCGCAATTGTGAAATTCATTGCTGAGGCTGAGGGCAAAACAATTGCCGAGGTTGATTCGTTGCTTAACAAGCAGTCGGGTGTTCAGGGTATTTCGGGCGTAAGCTCTGACTTCCGTGACCTTGAGGCTGCTCAGGCTGAGGGCAACGAAAGGGCGGCTCTTGCTCTTGATATGTTTGTTGAAAGCGTAAGAAAGTTCATCGGTTCATACATGGTTAAGATGGGTGGCGTTGATGCAATAATCTTTACAGCAGGTATCGGTGAAAATACACCCATTATGCGTGCGGCTATCACAGCAAATCTTGAAGCCTTTGGTATCAAGATTGATTCTGAGAAGAATGAAAAGGCAATCCGTGGTGCGCAGATGGATATTTCGGCAGATGATTCAAAGGTTAAGATTCTTGTTGTTCCCACAAACGAAGAACTTATGATTGCCAAGGAAACTCTTGAATTGGTTAAATAAAAATTAAATCGGATTTTTCGTAGGGGTGCCCCTTGGGGGTTTCCCCTGCGTTTTGTATATAACAAAAAATTTTGAACGGTTACCAAAGGTGGAGAGGGGGGCGCAGTATGTCGGACCTTTTTAAAAAGTATGAAAAAATGACCGATGAGGAGCTTGTTGAGCTTTCGGCATTGGGTGATGAATATGCCACCGAATGTATTCTGGGCAGATATAAAAATCTTGTGAAATCAAGGTCAAGAATGTATTTCCTTGCAGGTGCGGACAATGAGGACATTATTCAGGAGGGGATGATTGGTCTTTTTAAGGCTATTCGTGACTTTGACAGCGAAAGACAGGCATCATTCCGTGGCTTTGCGGAGCTGTGCGTGAAGCGTCAGCTGATTACGGCGGTGAAAACGGCAACAAGGCAAAAGCATATGCCTCTTAATACTTATGTTTCGTTAAGTAACCCAATGTATGACGGCGATTCCGAAGGGATTCTGGAAGAAATTCTGCCCACTGTTTCGGAGTCCGACCCCGAACATCTTTTTATCACAAAAGAGAACACAGAGTTTTTAAGCATTAAGATGGATGAGGTTCTGAGCCAGCTGGAAAAATCTGTTCTTGCGCTATATCTTGAAGGTAAGTCATATCAGGAAATTTCGGCAATTCTGGACAAACCTCAAAAGTCAATTGACAATGCTCTGCAAAGGGTGAAAAAGAAAATGGAAAAGTTCGAAAATATATAATTTTTATGCTTTTAGCAGGAAAAAATTGTAAAATTTTTAAGTGGAATTTGGTCTGTCAAGAAAAACTTTTTTGAAATTATGTAAACCGTAAATGCAGCAAGAAGTGGTTTACATAATATAGGTAACAAGCCCCAAACCCACTTATATAAGTTATTAACAGAGTTATCCACGTTATCCACAGGTTTGGGGATATATGCAGGTAAAAAATGGTAAAAATAAGGCAAAAACTGTGGAAAAGCCCATGCTTATCGGTCTTTGCCAAAACGACAAAAAAATGGGTTTTGGTTTACAATAATATTTTTTGATATTTGAAAAAGTAAATTTATTTAAATTAAAAAATTGGTTGATTTTACTGAAAATCCGGACGGGAGGAAGCTATGAGTTTGGAAATTTCAATTCCCTTTGAGAAAACTGATGCCGAAGGGTTGAAGTGTGGCGACAAGGTGTTTATAAGCGGAAAAATTTATACTGCCAGAGACGCTGCTCACAAACGGATGATTGAGACTCTTGAAAGAGGGGAGGAGCTTCCCTTTGATATAAAAAATCAGATTATTTATTATGCCGGTCCTGCACCTGCAAAGCCGGGAAGGATTATTGGTTCATGCGGACCCACAACAAGTTGCCGTATGGATGCTTATGCTCCAAGGCTGATTGAACTTGGACTCACCGGAATGATTGGAAAAGGTGAGCGGGATGAAGCGGTTATTGAGGCAATGAAAAAACACGGGGCGGTTTACTTTGGTGCAATTGGCGGTGCGGGAGCTTTGATTGCCGAATGTGTTAAGGCGGTTGAAGTTGTGGCTTATGAAGATTTGGGAACTGAAGCAATCAGATGTCTGACCGTTGAGAATTTTCCTGCCATTGTTGTTATTGATGCATACGGAAAAAGTTTGTATGACAGGTAGGCTGTATTTTTTGTTTTGTTAACAGACACAGGTGGATGCCAGTCTTGACAAGCATTTTAACGTGTGGTAATATAACCTTTGGAAAGGTGAGTGTACATATGAAAATTAAGGTAAATTACAATTGTAAGTATTATCCCCATGCGCCCAAAGCAACGCAACGCAGCAAAAACCTTGGGTTGGCAACCTCGTGGTTATATCTTCTTATTTATGCGTTTTTCTTGTGGATGTTATTTTATGTTTTTCTTGTTTTTGCCACAGATAGCATAGAGCTTGGTGCTGCATTGGCACTTCTGCCCACAGCCTTGTGTATCGGCGGTATTTTTCTGTTGAAAAAGAAGCTGATGAAGAAGATTGATGAAGCGGCAGCAAAGGAAACGGAAGAAAATTTGAAAAATCAGAAGCCGACTTCCAATGAGTTTGCTGATATGTTTGGTCAGCATTTTGGTAATAAACGTAGCAACATTAATACCCACAACAGACGTTAGACGGACAAAAAAGGACAGTAGGGGAATCCTGATTGGGTTGCTAATTGGTCCTTGTGAACGGTGATTTGTTGTTTATAAATAATATATTTTCTGAAACCACTTGAAAAGATAAAGAAAATAGGGTATACTATTTACGGAATGTAAAATTAGTTTGATATACGAAAGTGAGGTTGTGAAAATGGCTAAGGTTACAAAGGATACAATTATTCTTGATGTTCTTCGTCTTGACCCCGAGACTGCTCCCTTCTTCCTTGAAATTGGAATGCATTGTCTCGGTTGCCCCTCTGCAAGCGGTGAGAGTATTGAACAGGCTTGTATGGTGCATGGAACAGATGCAGATGCCCTTGTTGAAAAGATTAATGCTTTTCTTGAATCAAAGGCATAAAAACTGAATGTTTGAAGCGTATAAAAAAGAGACTGTTGCTGTGGCCAATATCATTAAGTTAAGCAGCTTGTCATTCTGAACGTAGTGAAGAATCTTTATGGCAGATAGGATTCTTCGGCTTTGCCATACGGCTGTGCTCAGAATGACCCTTTGCATATAACCTTAACTTAATGACATTGGTCATGGTGACGGTCTCTTTTTTTGAAAAATTTTATTTTACCCCTTTTCTAATTTGAAAAAGTGTGTTATAATAAAATTTGATATGTTTCAGGAGGGAAAAAATATGGGAAGAATTGGATTTGATAATCAAAAATATTTAAAATTACAGTCTGAACAGATAAGAAAGAGAATTGCGGAATTCGGGGGCAAGCTGTATCTTGAATTCGGCGGAAAGCTTTTTGACGATTATCATGCATCACGTGTTCTCCCGGGATTTGAACCCGACAGCAAAATTCGTATGCTTCAGCAGCTCAGAGATGAAATGGAGATTGTGATTACAATCAATGCTGAAGATATTGAAAGCAACAAAATCAGAGGAGATTTGGGCATTTCCTATGATGATGATGTTCTTCGTCTGATTGACACATTCAGAGAAATGAATCTTCTGGTGGGCAGTGTTGTTCTTGCAAGATACAACGGTCAGCCCAAAGCCAATGCTTTTTTGAAGCAGCTTAACAATCTTGGAGTAAAATGCTATAAGCATTATACCATTGCAGGGTATCCCTCCGATGTTCAGCATATTGTGAGTGACGAGGGTCTTGGAAAGAATGAATATATTGAAACTCAGCGGTCACTGGTGGTTATAACTGCTCCGGGTCCCGGAAGCGGAAAAATGGCAACCTGCCTCAGTCAGCTTTATCATGATTACAAGAGGGGGATTGCGGCGGGATATGCAAAGTTTGAGACCTTTCCCGTATGGAATCTTGCATTGAAGCATCCTGTGAATCTTGCGTATGAGGCGGCAACTGCAGACCTTAATGATGTTAATATGATTGACCCATTTCACCTTGAGGCATATGGTGAGATTACTGTTAATTATAACCGTGATGTTGAGATATTTCCTGTGCTTAATGCAATGTTTGAAAAGATTCAGGGAAAATCGCCCTACAAATCGCCTACCGATATGGGTGTTAATATGGCGGGAAAGTGCATTATTGATGATGAGGCCTGTTGTGATGCTTCAAAAAAGGAAATTATAAGGAGATATTTTTCAACAAGCACAAATGTTATCCGTGGCAAATGTGATGATTCTCAGGTGAGCAAGCTGGAGCTTTTGATGAATATGGCAGGGATTACACCGGAATATTGCCCTGCTGTTCCCCGTGCTCTTGAACGTGCAAAGGAAACCCAAAGTCCTGCAGGTGCAATGGTGCTTCCTGACGGCAGAATGGTTACGGGAAAAACTTCCTCAACCCTTGGTGCGGCTTCGGCAATGCTTCTTAATGCCCTCAAGGTTCTGGGTAACATTGATTCTGAAACCGATTTGATTGAGGCGTCGGTTCTGGAGCCCATTTGCAGTCTTAAAACACGTTATCTGAAACACAAAAATCCAAGACTTCATACCGACGAGGTTCTTCTTGCACTGACAATTTCGGCGTTGACCAATCCTGTTGCTCTGAAGGCAAAGGAACAGCTTGAAAACCTCAAGGGCAGTGATGCACATTTTACGGTTATTCTCAGCGAGGAGGACGAAAAGATTCTTCGCCGACTTGGTATAAACGTGAGCTTTGAGCCCAGATATGAACATCAGAGACTGTATCATAAATAAACAAAATAATAAGGCTGATGCGAGAAAGATGCATCAGCCTTATGGTTTAATAACCAAAAACTCCTTCAACGGATTCGTCGTTGATTACCCAGTCCTCAACGTTCACCACGGTGTATTCGGTGGGAGTGTTGCGGATGATTACCTGTTTGATGCCTGCGTTTATTACAAGACGCTTGCACATTGAACAGCTTGATGTGTTGGGAACAAGCTCGCCTGTGTTATAGTCCTTGCCCACAAGGTAGAGTGTTGCATCAATCATTTCACGGCGTGCCGCACTGATGATGCAGTTTGCTTCGGCATGAACGCTGCGGCAAAGCTCGTATCTTTCGCCTCTGGGAATTGCAAGCTTTTCACGGATGCAAACACCCAAATTTGTGCAGTTTTGTCTGCCACGGGGTGCGCCTGTGTAGCCTGTGGAAACGATTTCGTCATTTTTCACGATGATTGCTCCGAAGTTGCGGCGAAGGCAGGTTCCGCGCTCGATTACGGTTTCTGCTATGTCAAGATAATAGTTGTGTTTGTCAACTCTTGGTTTTGCCATTTTGGATAATTCCTTTCCGATTTGTTTTGTTTTTCATCTGTATTGTTTCAGTATACAACAAAATATCGGAAATTTCAATAGTTTTGTATTGACTTTGTGTGAGTTTCAAGTTAAAATAGAAATATATTATGTTTTTTTGAGAGGACAACGGTGAATGATGGAAAAATTTGTGTGCCGAAGTGAGGCGGAAACAATTGAGGCTGCAAGGTCTTTTGCAGAAAGCCTGAGCCCGGGTGATGTTGTTGCGCTCAAGGGTGACCTTGGTGCCGGAAAGACGGCGTTCACAAAGGGCGTTGCTGATTTTTTTCAGATTGACGGCGATGTTTCAAGCCCAACCTTTACTGTTGTTAATGAATATAACGGAACCCTTGATATTTTTCATTTTGATGCGTACCGTCTTGAAAATGTTGATATTGACAACTGTGACTGGCTTGACGATTATTTTTTTGGAGACGGGATTTGCATAATTGAATGGGCGCAGAATATTGAGGCTGTGCTTCCAAAGGGATATTATGAGGTGGTAATCCGAAAAAATCCCCGTGAGGGTGAGAATTGCAGAGAGATAACCATTGAAAAAACGGAGAGATAATAATGTTGGTGTTCGGGATTGACACATGCTGTATGGCGGCAACGGCGGCTTTGGTTGATGAGCGGATTATGGTTGCGCAGACGGTTATAAATCAGAATAAAACACATTCGCAAATTATGATGCCGCAGATTGAAAATATGTTCAGAGGGGCAGAGGTTGAACCAAAATCGGTTGATGCTTTTGCGGCGGCTGTGGGCCCCGGTTCGTTTACGGGGGTCAGAATTGGCGTTGCAACGGCAAAGGCTCTTGCCCAGGCGGCAGGTAAGCCCTGTGTGGCGGTTTCCACACTTGAAGCCCTTGCCCATGCATCGGGGTTCTTTGACGGAATTATTGCCCCAATCCTTGATGCAAGACGTGATCAGGTTTACAATGCTTTGTTCAGAGGTGGTAAAGGTCTTGAAAGACTTTGCGATGACCGTGCCCTTGCCCTGGAGGAGCTTTTGACAGAATTGAAGAGCCGGGACGAAAAGGTTTTGTTTATGGGTGATGCCACTCTTGTGTTCAGAGAAAAGATTCAGGAGGCTTTGGGTGACAAAGGATATTTTGCTCCAAGGGTAACAAATCTTAATCTTGCGGGCTCGGTTGCCGAAATCGGACTTGAAAAACTGAAATGCGGACAGACTGTTTCGTGTGGCGAGCTTGTTCCGCAATATGTACGGCTTTCGCAGGCTGAACGTGAAAAGCTGGAAAAAGAAGGCTTGATTAAACAACAATGTTATTAAGTTAAGTAGCTTGTCATTCTGAACGTAGTGAAGAATCTTTGTGGTAAATAAGATTCTTCGACTTCGCCTTGCGGCTACGCTCAGAATGACGCTTTTGCATGTATCCTTAACTTAATGACATTGGATTATGCAAGAAAACAAATAATTGGAGGTTGAAATGAGGGGGAATTTGTTTTTGCGTACATATAAGAAAATATGCATCACAATTGCGTTGATGATGGTGTTTTTTGCTGTTTTGGGGAGTTTGGCTGTTTTTGCGGAGCCTGCGTCCTCAAAAGGTCCTGAAGGGGAAATAACCGCAGAGTCGGTTCTTTTGATTGATACAAAGTCGGGGATTGTGCTTTTTGAAAAGAATCCCGACAAAAAGATGTTTCCTGCCAGCACAACAAAGATTATGACGTCAATGGTTGTTCTGGAGGCTGTTGAAAAGGGTGAGGTTTCCCTTGAGGATAAATTCACAATGACTCAGGAAATTTTCAACACTCTTGCCCTTGACGGAAGCAGTATTTATCTTGAGGTTGGCGAGTCAATGACGGTTGACAATCTTTTGAAGGGCTTGTTGATTGCATCGGGCAACGATGCGGCGGCGGTGCTTGCCGTGGGTGTTGCAGGCTCAACCGAAGCCTTTGTTGAAAGAATGAATAAAAAAGCCGGAGAGCTTGGACTTTCAAAGACTCATTTTGTGAATCCCCACGGACTTCATGATGAACAGCATTACACAACAGCCCGTGAGCTTGCGGTTATGGCAAAGGAAGCCATGAAAAATCAGGCCTTTCGGGATATTGTTGATATTGCTCATATAAGGCTTGATGCAACAAACATGAAGGAAGAAAGATATTTCATCAATACAAATAATCTTGTTTCAAGAATGAGATACCCCCATTATTTTTATGAATATGCAACGGGAATCAAAACCGGTTCAACATCGGAAGCCGGCTCCTGCCTTGTTTCATCGGCTGAAAAGGATGGAACCTCGGTTATATGTGTTCTTTTGAAATCCGAGGACAACTCCACATCCCACAATGAATCAAAGGCAATTCTGGAGCACGGTCTTGAAGATTTTGCACCGCAAAAGGTGGCAAAGCGTGATGATATATTCGGCGAAGTGACCGTTGACCAGGCGGCAGGGGATTCGGATTATATCATCCTTTCGGCTGAAAAAAATCTTGAGGTTCTGTTTCCCAAGGACGGCAACATTGAGGAGGTTGAGCAGGTTGTTGAAATCCCCGACAGCGTGCGTGCTCCCATTGCATCGGGTCAGGCAATCGGCAAGGTGTCCTTTGTTTATAAGGGGCAGACGTTGGGGTCGGTTAATCTGATTTCAACCATGGAGGTTGAAAGAAGCTTTTTTGGACCCGTTGAGAGCTTTTTTGAATGGGTTTGGTCTTTCACTGTTGTGAAAGTTATTGTATGGATTATTCTTGCTATTGCGGGCTTCTTTGTTGCCTTGCTTGCCATAGGCTTTGCAAGGGCTTTGAAAAAGTCAAAGCGCAAGCAGCGCAGAAGCAGCAGTTATCGCCCGCCCCGATATTGAAATATGCTTTAATGTCTTTTGCCGATAATCAGTTTTCGCATCAGGTCAACGGGAATCACAAGCAATGCAGGCAAAACTGCCGCAAGCCATTCCTTTGGCATTAGTCCTGCTGTTCGCAGAACAGGCCCTCCGAAGTAGGTCATGACAATCTGAACTGCGCAAATCAGCCCGATTATGAACAAAAAGGGCTTGTTGAGTGAAATGTGGTCAAGTAAATCAATGCCCTCGCATCTTGCGTTGAAGGCGTTAAACACGCCGGCAAACACAAAAAAGTTGAAATATCCCGTGTAAAAATATATGCTGTTTTCTCCTGACCTGAAGGCGTAACGCATTTCGTCAGACAAGAAAAACACGAGACTCACCGCAAAGGTGAACACAGCCCCAACAATGATGGCACTCCATGCACGCATATCAAGAATCTTTTCGTTTCGCTGTTTTGGTTTGTCGAACATATATTGCCCCAATGCAGGCTCGCCACCAAAGGCGATTGCCGCAAGGGTGTCCATAATCAGATTTATCCAGAGCATCTGGGTGATTCCCAGAGGCTTTTCAATTCCCATAAGCGGCCCCACAACCGAAACGAGCACAGCGGCAATGTTGATTGTCATCTGACAGACAACAAATTTTTTTATGCTTTTGTAAATGGTTCTGCCGTACAGAACCGCCGCTCTGATTGATGAAAAATTATCATCAAGAACAACAATATCGCCTGCTGCTTTTGCAACATCGGTTCCGCTTCCCATGGCAAAGCCCACATCAGCACGGCGCAAAGCCGCCAAATCATTAACTCCGTCTCCGGTCATTCCAACAACAAGACCCTTCTCCTGAGCAATTCTGACCAGACGACTTTTGTCCGTGGGCAAGGCTCTTGCAATCACCCTTATGTCCGAAAGTATTTCGCAGATTGCATCATCACTCATTTTTTGCAAATCCTCTGAGGTCAGAACAACGTTACGACTGCTGTCCATAATGCCAACTTCTCTGGCAATGGCAACGGCAGTTTCTTTTTTGTCGCCCGTAATCATAACGGGTTGGATTCCTGCACGTTTAACTTCCCTGACCGAAGCCACAACGTCGGGGCGCACATCGTCACGAATCCCCACAAGGCCAACCAGAGTCATGCCGTCGGGGATTTTTCCGTCAGTAAAGTTTTTTGATGTTGCAAGGGCAATAACCCTGATGCACCGTTTTGCCATTTGGTCAATCTTCCGATTTAATCCGGCTGTTCCCGTCAAGGGTTTTTCGCGCCCATCCTCGTCATAAAATGAAGTACACTTTTTCAGAATTTTTTCGGGCGCACCTTTAATCAGCACTCCTGAAAATTCGCCTTCGACCTGTGTTTGTGAGAATTTTGCCTCGCTTGAAAACAAATTTTCTCTGATTTTTCTGAGATGTACGTTGCAATTGCCTCCACTGCAGATAAAGTCAAGAAGTGCTTTTTCGGTTGCATTGCCTCCAATGATTTTCCCTTTGGAAAGCTGTGCTCCGCTGTTGCCAAGAACCGAATACTTAATCATTTTTTGAAGTCCCAAAGGAATTTTGTTATTTTTTTCATATTCATTCCCTTGTCCGTCAAAAAAATTTAATACCTGAAGTTTTCCGCAGGTGATGGTTCCCGTTTTGTCCGAAAACAGGATGTTGATGCTCCCTGCGGTTTCAATTCCAATGAGCTTTCGAACAAGAACATTGTTTTTCATCATCTTTTTCATATTCAATGAGCATACAATTGCAATCATCAACGGCAGACCTTCGGGCACGGAAACCACAATAACCGTAACACCCATAATGATTGCATTCACAACGTCGGCAAGGACTTGCGAGCCCGAAAAAAAGTATTCAGCCACCTTGGCGAACTGCCAGCCGTTATCTGCAAAAATCTGTTGAACAAGATAGACAAATGCAACGGTTGCTGCACCCATATAACCAAATCGGCTTATCTTTTTTGCCAGTTCCGAAAGTTTGAGTTGCAAAGGACTGAGACGGTCTTCAGCCTCGTCTTCACGGCTGAGTTGTCCGTAAACTGTTTTGTCGCCAATCTGAGTCACCTTCATTATGCATTGTCCCGAACAAACAACCGAACCACGGAAAAGACTGTTTTTATCCCAAAAATCTATAAAACGGCTTCGGAATTCGTGTTTTTCCTTTGAAACACTTTTTTCAAGCTCCTTGTTTTCGCCGTTGAGTGCCGATTGGTCAACCTTGATGCTCCCCCGAAAAACCTCGCCGTCGGCAGGGATAATGTCACCGGGTTGAAGAAGAACATAATCGCCCTTGACAATATCATCAATTCCGATTTCGGTTGCGTTGCCGTCACGGTATACCTTGCATCTGACTTTTGATGCTTCCTTTTGAATAATCAAAAAGGCCTCTTCGTTTTTGTATTCCGAGAGGGCGCTGACCCACGTTGCAATCATAACCGAAATAAAAATCCCAAGACATTCAAACCAGTCAACCTTGCCCAAAAAGGTGAAAATCAGGTTGATTCCCAATGCAATGAGCAAAATGGTTATAATGGGGTCGTCAAATTTCTCCCAGTACTTTTTCCATAATGTTGACCGTTCTTTTTCGCTCAAACGGTTTGTACCGTTTTGCTCCCGTGATTCCTGAACTTCGGTGATGCTCAATCCTTTTACGCTTTCCACCAAACCACTCCTTGTCCTGTGTTTTTGTACATCATATTCGGACAAGTGTGATTTTATGCAAAAAAAAACCTTCACAACGAGGAGAAGGTTGGTATATTTTGTACTCCCTCCGTCAAAGATGGAGGCAAGAGGCAAAGTCTCCTTCTTTGAGCAATACTGTCAGTTTAAGAGCTTTTACAAAGCAAAATACTTATTCATGTCATCCTGAGTGGAGCATCAGCGGAATCGAAGGATCTCTTTTTAAGATGTTTCGACTTCGCCTGTGGCTTCGCTCAACATGACAGTTTAGGGTATCGTATGCTAAATTTGACAGAGTTGCCATCGTTGGGAAGGCTAAAGTACATAATCAATTATTTAAACTTTTTTATTGTGCTGATGTTTTCGCGTAGCATTTCAAGCTGTTTTGGGGTCATGTCGCGGATTTCGGATAAAATAATATTATATGCATAATCAGAGGTGAAATCATAACCGTAAACAAGAGAATCTATGGAAATATCAAGGGCTTTGGCGATTGAAGAGATGGTTTCGAGCTTTATATTGTGATAACCCATCTCTATTCGTGAAATATACTTTTGACTGGTGCCGATAAGTTCCGATAATTCTTCTTGAGTCATCCGACGGTCTGTTCTGTATTTCTGTATGCGACTGCCTATTGCTCTGAAATCTAATTCTGCATTCATGTTAATACCTCTTTTATTCTTTTTTTATTATTATATAAAATAAGTATTG
>JAFSDN010000003.1 GCA_017436245.1 Clostridia bacterium | reverse complement strand
ATGATTATTCATACCAATCATACAAAGGGGAGATAACTATGAATATACACGAAGGTAAATATGCATGGATGGTCAAAATAGGCGAAAAGGGACAGTTTGTTATCCCTAAAGAAGCAAGAGAAATGTTTGATTTTCAGCCGGGAGATGAGATTTTGGTTCTCGGTGACACCAGCCGAGGAATTGCAATTCTTCCCAAAGCAAAACAACTAGATACTATCAAACAAGTTTTTTCCGAAGTAGAGGAATAAAATATGAGTAAAATTGTTTTCTTTTGTATCCCTGCGCACGGACATACTAACCCCACTTTGGGTGTTGTCAAGGAACTTGTTTCTCGTGGACATCAGGTATGGTATTATTCATATAACATTATGCGTGAAAAAATCGAGTCTGTAGGTGCAACATTTATATCCTGCGATAATTATGATACGGAGCAAAACTTGAGTGCCAAAGACTCTACTCGTGTAGGAAAAGATTTGGCATTTTCTACAAAGATATTGGTGGATACCACATTGGCTCTTGATGACAAGGTTTGCAGGGATATGGCAGAGCTTAAGCCTGATTGTGTCGTGGCAGATTCTATGGCATTATGGGGAAAAGCCGTTGCACTAAAGCTTGGTATTCCTTTTGTTTCATCAACAACAACATTTGCATTTAATCAGCATTCAGCAAAGATTATGAAACAAGGTCTTGGAGATTTGTTAAAGATGCTTTTTACTATGCCAAAAACATCAAAACAAGTCAAAAGACTAAAGGAAAAGGGGTATCCCGTAAATAGTATTCTTGATATTATTGGCAATGATGATAACACACATACTATTGTCTATACC
This sequence comes from Clostridia bacterium, assembly GCA_017436245.1. Classification (GTDB taxonomy): domain Bacteria; phylum Bacillota; class Clostridia; order Monoglobales; family Monoglobaceae; genus SIG440. The sequence continues at coordinate 10,240 of JAFSDN010000003.1, read as the reverse complement.
TCTCCTGAATTTCAACCTTGTTCAGAAACTTTTTCGGAAAAGTACGCATTTGTCGGACCTTCAATTCGTCCTGCAACAGAGGAAATAGAAAAAAAGATGGATAAACTTATTTATATATCCATGGGAACGGTAAATAATGATATGATGTCTTTTTACAAAAGCTGTATATCAGCTTTAACAAATACAGATTATCAGGTAATAATGTCTGTTGGTAATTTAGTGTCTTTCGAGGAGCTTGGAGAGCTACCGGAAAACATATCAATTTATTCATATATTGATCAAATTGCTGTTTTAAAAAAAGCAGATGTCTTTGTATCACACTGCGGAATGAATAGTGTCAGTGAAAGTTTATATTTTGAAGTTCCACTCGTTATGCTACCACAAACATCAGAGCAAAAAGGTGTTGCTGAGCGAGTTAATCAGCTTGGCGCAGGTATAAAAATTGATAAATCAGACAAGGTATCCATTTTGAGTGCAATAAATAAAATACTTAGTGATAGTATGTATAAGCAAAATGCCAAAAAGATTTCAAATGGGTTTAAAAACTCTTCTGGTGCAAGAGGTGCTACAGATAAAATTATACAGGTTTGTGAAAGTAATTAGTCCATTGAAGTCCAATTTATCTTAACAGCGAACAAAATGCACCACTCGTTTCACTACGAAACTTTTCTCGGTGCATTTTTGTTTATAAAAGTTTTGTAGTGATTTATAAGTGATAGCAGACATTAAAAAATTATTTTTTACCCATCATATAATTCACTATAAAACTATTCTTTTTATATAAACCCCTTTATTAACGAGGTTTAGGAAAAGAAAAAGAACCGTAACTTTGTATCAAAATTACGATTCTTCTTTGGAGCTACCTAGCAGAGTCGAACTGCCGACCTCATCCTTACCAAGGATGCGCTCTACCTACTGAGCTAAGGCAGCATAGTGGCGATCCGGATGGGGCTCGAACCCACGACCTCCAGCGTGACAGGCTGGCATTCTAACCAACTGAACTACCGGACCATATTTTAACCACTAAAAGATAATAACACAAAACAATTAAAAAGTCAAGAAAAAATTTAAATATTTATTTATTAAAAATTTGATATATCTATTTGCAAAAAACAGAAAATGTGTTATACTTATGTTGGAAACTTGTGAGCGTTTTATACGGCTTGCATATTATGGATTTTTGGGAGTGAATTTTATGCAGGAATTTACAGTTAAACTGAGTAAAATTATTAATGAACTGAAGCTGGAGGAGGTTTATGTTCCAAACGCTGATGTTCTGATTGAAACAACTGATATAAACCGTCCGGGTCTTCAGATTGCGGGTTTTTTTGATTATTTTGACCCAAGACGGATTCAGGTAATGGGTATGGTTGAAAATACCTATCTGAAATCCCTTTCGGATGAAGAACGGTTAATGAGAATGGATGATTTTTTCAGACGTAAGATTCCTGTAATTGTTTATACACGTGGAATGGAAATTGAACAGGATATTATTGATATTGCAAAAAAATATAAAGTCAATATTTTGCGGACATCCCTGGGAACTTCAAGCTTTATGAGTGCATTGATTGCATTTTTGAACATTGAGCTTGCACCAAGAATCACCCGTCACGGCGTTTTGGTTGAAGTTTACGGTGAAGGCATTCTCATTTTGGGTGAGAGCGGAATCGGAAAAAGCGAAGCGGCTGTTGAACTGATGAAGAGAGGACACCGTCTTGTGGCTGATGATGCTGTTGAAATCCGGCGTGTTTCTTCAAAAACTCTTGTTGGAAGTTCCCCTGAGATTATTCGTCATTTCATTGAAATGAGGGGCATCGGTATTATAGATGTTAAAAAGATTTTTGGTATGGGTGCAGTAAAGGATACCGAAAAAATTGACCTTGTTATTCAGCTTGAAGCATGGCAAAAGGGTAAACAGTATGACAGGCTTGGTCTTGTTGATAATTTTACGGAGATTCTTGGTATACAGGTGCCCTCGCTGACAATTCCCATTCGTCCCGGCAGAAATCTTGCTGTAATCTTTGAAATTGCCGCAATGAACAACCGTCAGCGCAGAATGGGTTATAATGCTGCCGAAGAGCTTAATAACAGATTGATGGAGCAGATGGGCGAGGAAGAGGAGTAAAGCGAAAAGAGGAAGTTTTTTGATGAAGATTCTGACAGATATACATACACATACAAATGCCAGTGCCCATGCATACAGCTCTTTGTATGAAAATATGTGTGCAGCACGGGACAGGGGGCTTGAATTGATTGCAATGACAAATCACGGACCCTCAATGCCTGATTCTCCTCATTTGTGGCATTTTTTGTATTTCAAAGCCATAACTCCCAGAACAATTGAGGGAGTAAGACTTTTGTGCGGAACAGAGGCGAATGTTGTCAATAAAGACGGGGAGCTTGATTTGCCGCCGAGTGTGATTGCTGGTATGGATATTGTGATTGCCTCAATTCATAATGTGACATATAGCGAAGAAGTGGGTGGCGACCACACCGAGACATGGATGAATGTTATGGATAATCCCCATGTGGATGTTCTGGGACATTGCGGTTCACCTGATTATCCTTTTGATATTGACAGGGTTATTCCTTATGCAAAAGAAAAAAATGTGTGTATTGAAATCAATAACCATTCGTTTTTGTCAAGACCGCAGAATATTGATCGTTGTCGGGAAATTGCGGTGGCGTGCAAAAAATACGGTGCATCTGTTGTTGTTAATTCGGACGCGCATTTTATGGGCGAAATCGGTATTGTTCCAAGGGCTGTTGAGATGCTTGAGAAAGTGGGCTTCCCTGAGGAGAGGATTATGAATTTAAATGCCGAAAGATTCATAAAATATCTATCAGAAAAGAAAAACAAAGTTTTTGAATTTTAGGATTACAGAAAGGCAATATTGATATGCGCGAAATTTTTGAAAGTATTCTTGGAAAAGAAAATGTTCTTGAAAATGAACCCATGTGCAATCACACAACCTTTAAGGTTGGCGGCTGTGTCGACTGGTTTCTGATGCCGGAGAGTGAAGAACAATTGTCTGGGCTACTCAAGGTGATAAAACAAGAAAATATGCCATTGTTCATTTTGGGAAACGGGTCAAATCTTCTTGTGGGTGATAAAGGAATCCGCGGCGCCGTTGTTTGTTTATGCAAAAAAATGGACAGAATTCAGGTGGAGGGTGACGAAATCTATGCAGAATCGGGGGCTGTTCTGTCGAGAGTTTCAAATGCGGCTCTTGCGGCGGGGCTTTCGGGCATTGAATTTGCATCGGGAATACCCGGGAGCATAGGTGGCGCAGTTTTTATGAATGCGGGTGCCTATGAACATGAATTGAAGGAAGCGGTCAGCTTTGTGAGATATATGGATACATCGGGAGAGGTTTTTGAGCTTTCCTGTGCAGAATGTGAATTTGGCTATCGGTCAAGTGTGTTTTCAAAAAATAATTTTATTATTCTTGGTTGCCGCTTGAAACTGAAAAAGGATAATAAGGATGCAATCAAGGCAAGAATTGCCGATTACACAAGCCGTCGTGTTTCAAAGCAGCCTCTTGATAAGCCCAGCGCAGGAAGTACATTTAAACGACCTGTAGGATATTTTGCAGGTGGGCTCATTGAACAGTCTCAGCTCAAGGGCTACTCAATTGGCGGAGCACAGGTTTCAGAAAAGCACGCCGGTTTTATTATCAATACGGGCAATGCCACAGCCAAAGATGTTCTGGATTTGATTGAGCATGTGCAGAAGGTTGTTTTTGAGAAATTTGGCGTAAGGCTTGAACCGGAAGTGAAGCTGGTTGGTGAATTTTAAGGTTGTTGACAAAAAGGGGTGATTCGGATTGAAATCATTTTCTCAAAAAACAAAAGAATATCTTTGTAAGCAGGAAACGGGCGCTGTTTGTTGCTGTGAAGCTGAAATGATGGGTATTCTGATGTTTGCGGGCAGATTTAAAGGGACAGAGGTTCGGGTTGCTCTTGAAAGCCGTGAGTCCATTGGGCGTTTTGCGGAGCTTGCCCAAAAGAGTCTTGGAGTTTCGGTTGAGGTTGAAACGGCAAAGAGCAGTTATTTTTGTGTGTTGACCCATAAAAAGTTTTTTGAAATTATTATTGAATATGAGAAGTCGGCGGACGGAATCAAAGAGAATGTAATGAACAACGAGTGTTGCCGTGATGCATTTTTGAGGGGCGCATTTCTGGGTGGCGGAACAATTGTTGACCCCAACAAGAATTATAATATGGAGTTTGTTACGCCAAGCAAAAGAATTTGTGACGGATTCAAAAAAATGCTTGATTCCTTGAATCTTGGATTCAGAACTGTTGAAAAAAAAGGAACCTTTGTTTTGTACAGCAAGAACAGTGACATTATATGCGATGCTCTTGCCCATATGGGGGCGTTCAGTTCTCAGATGGAGGTTTTGAATGTGAAAATTGAGCGTGAAGTGCGTAATGATATAACACGGACTTCAAACGGCGAAACTGCCAATATGGACAAAGTTATTACAGCTGCAATACGGCAAATCAGAGCTATTGAAAAGATTGATGAAAAGATGGGGCTGGATAATCTTGACGAGGATCTGCGTGAGGTTGCAATTCTCAGACGTGACAACAAGGATTTGAGTCTTGAACAGTTGGGAAAACAGTTGACGCCGCCTCTTTCAAAATCAGGGGTCAATCACAGATTGAAAAAGATTCTTGATATTGCGGAAGGATTGTAAAAGAACCGAAAATTTTGTTGCGAAAGGGAGTGAGATGCATTGGCATTTGCTCATTTACATACACATACCGCATACAGCCTTCTTGACGGTGAAGGAACAATCAAAAAGATTCTTGACCGTGCAAAGGAGCAGGGGCAGACCGCCATGGCAATAACCGACCATGGTTGTATGTTTGGTGTTATAGATTTTTATGAATATGCAAAAAGTATCGGAATCAAACCGGTGCTTGGGTGCGAGGTTTATGTTGCGGCACGAACAAGGAACGACAAGGTTCATGAGCTGGATTCACGAAGTTCGCATCTTATTTTGCTTGCAAAAAATAATCAGGGCTATAAGAATCTGATGAACATTGTTTCAATCGGGTATGTTGAAGGCTTTTATTATAAGCCTCGTATAGATATGGAGGTTCTGCGTGAAAACAGTGAGGGCATAATTGCACTAAGTGCCTGTATGCTTGGAGTTTTGTCAAAAAAAATTCTGAACGGCGATTATGACGGGGCAAAGGAATCGGCACAGGAGTTTGTTGATGTTTTTGGCAAGGAGAATTATTTTATAGAGATTCAGGATCATGGCATTTTTGAACAGAAGATGCTCAACCGTGAGCTTGTTCGGCTTGCACGTGAGCTTGACCTTGGAATTGTTGCAACAAACGATATTCACTATGCAAGGCGTGAGGATGCGGAGTATCAGGATATTCTGATGTGTATTCAGATGGGGAAAACTGTCAATTCCGAGGACCGTATGAAGATGTCAACGGCAGAGATGTTTGTGAAGTCTGAAGCGGAAATGAGGGAGCTTTTTGATTATATCCCCGAGGCTCTTGAAAATACCCAAAGAATTGCCGATATGTGTGATGTTGAAATTGAATTCGGGAAGCTCCATCTGCCGAAATTTGATTTGCCTGAGGGTTATACCTCTCCTGAATATTTGCGTGAATTGTGCCGTCAGGGCTTTGAAAGGCGATACCCCAATGCTGATTCGGCATTGCACGACCGACTTGAATACGAGCTTAAAACAATTGAGTCAATGGGCTATGTTGACTATTTTCTTATTGTGTGGGATTTTATTCATTTTGCCCGTGAAAACGGAATTATGGTTGGACCGGGCAGAGGCAGTGCGGCAGGGAGTATTGTTTCTTACTGCCTTGAAATAACCAATATTGACCCCATAAAGTATGAACTTATTTTTGAGCGTTTTTTGAATCCTGAACGTGTTACGATGCCTGATATTGATATTGACTTCTGCTATGAACGCAGAGGTGAAGTGATTGATTATGTGAACAGAAAGTACGGAAGCGACAAGGTGGCGCAGATTGTGACCTTTGGTACAATGGCGGCAAAGCTGGCAATTCGTGATACAGGCAGAGCACTGGATATGCCCCTGAGTTTTGTTGACAGCGTTGCAAAGCAAATCCCCAATGAGCTTAATATGACAATTGAGCGTGCTCTGGATGAAAACAAACAGCTGAAAGGTATGTATGATGCAGACCCACAGGTGAAAAGACTGATTGATGTGTCATCGGAGTTTGAGGGACTGCCGAGACATACGTCAACCCATGCGGCAGGGGTGGTAATCACCCGTGAGCCGGTTCAGACATATGTTCCGCTGTCAAGGAATGATGATGTAATCACAACACAGTTCACAATGACAACAATTGAACGTCTTGGCCTTTTGAAAATGGACTTTCTTGGGCTCAGAACCTTGACGGTAATCCGTGATGCGGTTAATAATATCAAACTGATGCATGGAATTGAAATAAATATGGATGAAGTGGATATGTCGGACAAAGACACCTTTGAAATGATTTCACGGGGCGAGACCGATGGCGTTTTTCAGCTTGAAAGCGGTGGTATGAAGGAGTTTATGAAGGAACTGAAGCCCAATTCCATTGAAGATATTATTGCGGGTATTTCCCTTTACAGACCGGGACCCATGGATTCCATACCACAGTATATTGCAAACAAAAACTGCGGAAATATAAAATACAAGCATCCCCTGCTTGAACCGATTCTCAACGTAACATACGGTTGCATTGTGTATCAGGAGCAGGTTATGCAGATTGTACGTGAGCTTGGTGGATATTCACTTGGCCGTGCTGATTTGGTTCGCCGTGCAATGTCCAAAAAGAAAACCGACGTTATGGAGCAGGAAAGAAAGAACTTTGTTTACGGTGTCAAAGACGAGAACGGAGTTGTGGAGGTTGAAGGTGCCATAAGCCGTGGTATTGACGAAAAAATTGCTGTGTCGATTTTTGACGAAATGATGGACTTTGCAAAATATGCATTCAACAAGTCACATGCGGCGGCGTATGCCTTTGTGTCGTATCAGACAGCGTGGCTGAAATGCCATTATCCAACGGAGTTTTATGCTGCACTCCTGACCAGCGTTCTGGGTAATTCAACAAAGATAACAAAACATATAAATGAGGCAAAAAAACTTGGGATAAAAATGCTTCCGCCGGATGTCAACAAAAGTTATACCAGCTTTGTTCCTGACGGAAAGGACATTCGCTTTGGTCTTGCGGCAATAAAAAATGTTGGTTCAGCGTTCATCAATGATATGGCAAATGAACGAACAGAAAATGGCGAATTTGTTTCATTCAGGGATTTCTGCGGAAGAATGGCAGATAAAAAACTGAACAAAAGACTGGTTGAGTCCCTGATAAAGGGCGGCGCTTTTGACAGTTTGAAAATCAACCGTTCTGTTTTGCTCAGTGTTTATGAAAGTGTGATTGAATCTGCTGTACGTGAGCAGAAGAATTCGGTTGAAGGACAGCTTGACTTTTTTGGAATGTTTGATGATGAATCATCGGTAATTGAGGATGATTTTCCTGAGTTGCCCGAGCTTCCGCGAAAGGAGCTTCTGAATGCGGAAAAGGAATATATGGGAGTTTATGTTTCGGGACATCCTCTTGACGGACTTGAAACTGTTATAAACAACAATTCAAGTACCAGCGTTCTTGAAATTTCGGAAAATGAAGGTAATAAGTTTGAAACAGATTCAAAGGTGAAAATTGCCGGAATGATTTCAAAGCGAAAGGAACAGTTGACCAAACGCGGCGATTTGATGCTTTATGTGACATTTGAAGATTTGACGGGAGATATTGAGGTTCTTGTTTTCCCCTCACAGGTAAAACGCTTTGACAGCCTTCTTAAAGAAGAAAGTTTTTGTATCCTTCAGGGAAATCTTGATATTCAGGAAGATAAACCGCCGAAGATTCGTCTGGAGAATGTTGAAATTCTTGAAACCTCCGCACCTGATTTCAAAAAGCTTTATCTGAAGTTGAGTTCGTTGGATAAATCAAAGCTTGAAGCGGTCAAAACAATTCTTTCGGGCAATAACGGAAGTGTACCTGTTCTGATTTATTATGAGGATAAAAAAGAGACATTGCAGGCTCCAAAATCATGGTGGCTTAAAAATGATAAGTGTATTGCGGCGCTTGAAAATATTCTGGGCAGCGATTCTGTGAAAAAAGTAAACTGACGGGAGGTAATACTTCTTGACTAAGTATTTAATGAAAAAAGTCTCCAAAGGCGGAGATGTAACCTTGGCTGAAAATAGGGCGAGGATTTGCCTGCTTGCAGGTGCCATCGGCATTGTTTGCAACCTGTTGCTCTTTGCGTTGAAGCTGACAATCGGAACTTTAATGAACAGTATAGCTGTTATTTCCGATGCGTTTAATAATCTCTCCGACACGGGTTCGTCACTTGTGACAATTATCGGTGCAAAAATGAGTCAGAAGAAGCCTGACAAGGAGCATCCCTTTGGGCATGGACGCATTGAATATGTTTCCTCATTGATTGTTTCATTTATAATTCTGTTGGTGGGAGTTGAGCTTTTTCAGGGATCTGCCGAAAAGATTTTCAAGCCCGAAAGTGTAGCAATGGCACCGCTGATGATTGCCTTTTTGTGCGTATCCTTGCCGATAAAGCTCTGGATGTATGCTTATAACAAAAAAATGGGTAAGGCAATTGATGCCTCTGTTCTGTTGGCGGCGGCAAAGGATAATCTGAACGATGTTTTTGCAACCTTTGCGGTTATTCTGACCTCAGTTGTGGGATATTTTGTTGCTATTCCTGTTCTGGACGGAATTGTAGGAATGTTGGTGTCTTTATTGATTATCTATGCAGGCTTCGGCTTGACAAGGGACACAATCGGCTTGCTTCTGGGAACTCCGCCTGACCCTGAAATGACGGCTAAGATACGTAATATGGTGTTGAGTGCCGAGGGGGTTGTTGGCGTACACGACCTGATTGTTCACGATTACGGCCCGGGCAGGGTTCTTGCTTCGGTTCACGCTGAAGTTCCGGATGATTGTAATATTGTGGAAATACACGAAGTTATTGACGCCCTTGAGCATAGAATAAGCGAAGAACTTGGGCTTCATATAGTGATTCATATGGACCCTATTTCTGTTGACTGTGAATACACAGCAACAACAAAAGTTCAGGTTCAGAGTATTGTCAAAGCAATTGATGAGAGAATGAATATTCATGATTTCAGAATTGTTGACGGGAATCAGAATATAAACCTTATATTTGATGTTGAAGTTCCTGCTGATTTTAGCGATGTGGGTGGCTTAAAAAGTCAGATTGACAAAAAAGTTAAGGCTCTTGACCAAAGATTCAACGTGGTTTGTGATATTGACACAATATACACATGATAAAAATAACCAATTTCTGCAAGAAAAATTTTCAAAATACTTGCATTTTTAACAAAGATGTTGTATAATAAACGTAAGAAAACAGAGATTTGTTTTCTGAAAGATTATCGGAACGGAGGCAAGTGGTATGAAGTATAACGTAATTTGCAGAAAAGTTGAATTGTCGGACAGCAGAAAAGAAAAATTAATGGGCAAGATTAAAAAACTTGACAAGTTTTTTGATTCAGAACTGGATTGCAAAATTCTGATTTCAGAACAAAAGGGAGAAATCTCAATTGAAATTACATTCATAAACAAGGGTTTTGTGTTCAGGGCGGAGGCAAAAAACAAGGATTTGATTGTTGCTGCCGATTTATGCATGTCAAAACTTGACCGTCAGATAAGAAAGAATAAAACAAAACTTGCAAAACATTTGCGTCAACCGGCAATTGAAGATTATGATTCGGTTGTTGAGACTACGGAGGATATTCCGGAGGATAACGGCGAATTCAATATTATCAAGAAAAAGAAGGTTGATTCAAAACCAATGACGGCGGAGGAAGCTGTTCTTCAGATGAATATGCTTGACCATGATTTTTATATTTTCCGTCATGCAGTAACAAACGATTTGAACATTGTTTACAAGCGTAAAGATGGTGACTATGGCTTGATTGAAGTTGAATAATGTTTTTGCTCCCCGCCCCTGAAATTTCAGGGGCGGGGATTTTTTTGTTTTATAGAGAAATACAACCTATGTGGTGTATTTTCCATAAAACAAAAACATAAATTCAATTGTCCGTGCGAAATTTTCTGCCGTTGGCAGAAACGCACATGGACGAAAAAAGCTGTATCCTTTTCTGCCCGCCGCAGGCGAGCGCCAAAGGCGCTTTTTTAT
>JAFSDN010000023.1 GCA_017436245.1 Clostridia bacterium | reverse complement strand
GTGGTGTATTTTCCATAAAACAAAAACATAAATTCAATTGTCCGTGCGAAATTTTCTGCCGTTGGCAGAAACGCACATGGACGAAAAAAGCTGTATCCTTTTCTGCCCGCCGCAGGCGAGCGCCAAAGGCGCTTTTTTATATATAGCAAAGTAACAAAATAAATATTACGGAATATACTGAAAACAAAAGGAGAGTGGTCAAAATGTTTGGAAAACGGAAATGTTGCTGCCGTAACCGCACCAATGTTCCGGGATATTTTTTGATTGCTCTGGGGTCAGGCTTGTTTTTGGCATACGTGATTCCCAGGTATCTTTTAATCACTTTGCTGGGGCTTGTTCTTGTTGCATCAGGTGTTTGCTGCATAATTAAAAAATGAATGGAGGGATTTCTATGAAAATTGTTGTGGTGAAGGCTCCAAAATTTTTGCGCGGAATTTTGAAAAGTTTGTTCAAAATAAAAAGTGCAGAAGTATGAGTACATAAGATGTTATAAAATATCGTAGAGGTTTGTCCCGTCGTTCATGGCGGGACCTACTACTTGCATCCCGAATGTGAGTACACGTACGGACCTCCGCTTGCGGTTGCACCCATACGAAATGTCAGACAGGTGGTGGAATATGCCTTGGGAATAATACCGCCTGAAAAGATTTTTCTGGGGATTCCCAATTACGGTTATGACTGGACCCTTCCTTATGTTAAGGGAGAGTCAATGGCGGACTCCATATCAAATGTTGAGGCAATTCAGCTTGCGGCGAGATTTGGAGCAGAGATTCAATATGACGAACTGTCACAGGCTCCGTGGTTCAGATATACGGATGATGAAGGAAGAACCCATGAGGTCTGGTTTGAGGATGTGAGGAGTATAACTGAAAAATTCAATCTGATAAAAGAAAAGAACCTGCGTGGTGCGGGATATTGGAACATTATGCGTCCCTTTCAGCAAAACTGGTCGCTTTTGGATTATATGTTTGAGTTGTGAGCCTTTTATAATCGTTTAAAATTACTATTGAAAATTGCACGGGATTGTGTTAGTATATAAAAGTGAAATTTTAGATAAAAAGAGGAGTATACTTATGTTTATTACAGATGATGTGAAATATATCGGTGTTAATGACCACAGAATTGACCTGTTTGAAGGTCAGTATATTGTTCCAAACGGAATGTCATACAACTCGTATGTAATTATTGACGAAAAAATTGCAGTTATGGATTCGGTTGATGCGAATTTTACCGATGACTGGCTTCGTAATATCAAGCTTGCTCTGGAGGGCAGAACACCTGATTTTTTGATTGTTCAGCATATGGAGCCTGATCATTCGGCAAATATTGCAAGCTTTGCCAAAGAATATCCCGATACCAAAATTGTTGCATCAGCAAAGGCTTTTGTTATGATGCAACAATTTTTCGGCACTGATTTTCCCGACCGCAAACATGTTGTCGGCGAAGGTGATACCCTGTGTCTCGGAAAACACAATTTGACTTTTTTGACTGCACCAATGGTTCATTGGCCTGAGGTTATTGTGACCTATGACAGCACAGACAAAATTCTGTTTTCGGCAGACGGATTCGGCAAATTTGGTGCATTGGATGTTGAAGAAGACTGGGCGTGTGAGGCAAGAAGATATTATATTGGCATTGTTGGAAAATACGGTGCTCAGGTGCAGGCTCTTTTGAAAAAAGCGGCAAATCTTGACATACAAGTCATTTGTCCTCTTCATGGTCCTGTGCTCAATGAAAATCTTGATTATTATCTTGATTTGTATAACATCTGGTCAGGTTATCAGACGGAATCCGAAGGTGTTGTGATTGCCTATACTTCGGTTTACGGCAACACCAAAAAAGCCGTTGAACTTCTTGAAAAAATGCTGAAAGAAAAGGGTTGTCCCAAGGTTACTGTCAATGATCTTGCAAGATGCGATATGGCAGAGGCTGTGGAGGATGCTTTCCGTTATGGCAAAATTGTCCTTGCAACAACAACATACAATAATGATGTATTTCCGTTTATGCGTGAATTTATTGACCATCTGACAGAACGTAATTTTCAGAACAAAAAAATTGGAATTATTGAAAACGGAACATGGGCGCCAAATGCAGCGAAAACAATGACAGGAATGCTCGAAAAATGCAAAAATCTGACATACTGTGAGACTGCGGTAAAAATTATGTCAGCAATGACGGAAGAAAATAAAACTCAGATTTCTGCTCTTGCTGAAGAGCTGATTTGAGTGCAAAATGAATGATACGGAAGTGATTTTATGAAGGTTATTGATATAATCAGGGGCGAAAAGCCAAGTCTGTCCTTTGAGGTGTTTCCGCCCAAAACAGGTGATAATTTTGAAACGGTTATGAAGGCGGCACAGGAGATTGCCGGTTTAAAACCAAGCTTTATGAGCGTTACCTACGGTGCCGGTGGTGGCACATCGGAATATACGGCAGATATTGCCCGGGCAATTGCCGAGCTTGGCGTTACTCCCATTGCTCACCTTAGCTGTATTTCTTCAACAAGGGAACAGATACACGAGCTTCTTGGAGAGCTGAAAAACAGAGAAATTGAAAACATTCTTGCTCTCAGAGGTGATATTCCAAGGGAAGGCTTGCCTGAAAGGATGGAATACCATTACGCCAGTGAGCTTGCAGAGGAAATCAGGGATTTCGGGGGATTTTGTATTGGCGGTGCCTGTTATCCCGAAAATCATCCCGAAAGCAAAAACAGCATTGAAGATATTGATAACCTTAAAAAGAAGGTTGATGCAGGCTGCGAGTTTTTGACGACCCAGATGTTTTTTGATAATAACATCTTGTATAATTTTATGTACAGATTGCTCAGGGCTGATGTGAAAGTTCCTGTTGTGGCAGGAATCATGCCTGTTACAAATGCGGCTCAAATAAAGAGAATCTGCTCCATTTCGGGAAACACTTTGCCCCAGCGGTTTTTGAGACTTGTTGACCGTTACGGTGAAAATCCTGATGCCATGAAGCAGGCGGGAATTGCATATGCAACCGAGCAGATTATTGACCTGTTTGCAAATGGTGTCAATGCTGTGCATATCTATTCCATGAACAAGCCTGATGTTGCGGCGGCAATACAGAGAAATCTTTCGGAGATTATAAAGTGAATGTCTTAGATTACAGGAGAATTCCTGTTGATGAATTGATTTTGAATAAAGGCGAAACCGCAAGGCGGCTTTGCATTGAAAAGGGCTTTGAAATGCCGCAGCTTGATGAGTGCTGTGAAGAATTGAAAAAGGTTGTTGACTGTAAGTTTGTTTCAATGCGACATAAGGTGGAATATGAAACAAATGACCGCCTTGATATAGGTTTTGGCAAATTTAGGAGTTCAACTCTTGTAAAGAATCTGAAAGGCTGTGCAGAGGTTTTTATCTTTGCCGTAACACTTGGACATGGAGTTGACAGACTTCTTATTCAGCAATCGCATGTTTCGCCTGCAAGGTATTTTATAACGGATGCTCTCGCTTCATCAATGGCAGAAGCTGCAGCGAATCAGGCGGATAGGCTGGTTAAAGGTGACATTGGCTGCAGACCGAGATTCAGCCCCGGTTTTGGTGATTTGAACCTTGATATTCAGCCTCGGATTCTTGAACTTCTTAACGCCCAAAGGCTTTTGGGAATAACAACAAATACGTCGTTTATGATGTCTCCCGGGAAATCTGTAACGGCAATAATGGGGATAAAAAATGAGTAATTTACGTAAATTGATAAAAACAAAAAGGCTGTACTGTGACGGTGGAACGGGAACGGTTTTGCAGTCGATGGGGCTTCCCACAGGGACTCCTCCCGAAGTATGGAATATTGAGCATCCCGAAAGGATAACCGAGCTTCATAAAGGTTATCTTGATGCAGGCTGCAATATTATCACAACCAATACCTTTGGTGTTAATTGTGAAAAATATGAGAATTATGAGGAATTGATTGAAAGAGCAATACGCTGTGCCAAATCTGCGGCGGAGGGTTATGCCGATTCTTTTGTTGCCTTTGATATGGGCCCCACGGGCAGACTTTTGAAGCCCCTTGGTGACCTTGATTTTGAGGATGCTGTTTCCGTTTTTTCAAAAAATGTACAGGTTGCGGCGGAATGCGGTGCTGATTTGATTTTAATTGAAACAATGAACGACAGCTATGAAACCAAGGCGGCAGTATTGGCGGCAAAGGAAAATTGTGACCTTCCTATATTTGTTACCAATGTTTATGACGAAAGTGGAAAGCTGATGACCGGTGCAACGCCTGAAGCTATGATTGCGATGCTGGAATCACTGGGGGTTGATGCCTTGGGTATGAATTGTTCCCTTGGCCCCGACATGATGCTGCCTTTGATTGAGAGGTTTGTGGATAATGCTTCTGTTCCAATAATTGTGAATCCCAATGCAGGTCTTCCTGTTGTTGTGGATGGAAAAACGGCTTATAATATTGATGCCGTACAGTTTGCGGAATATATGAAAAATATGGCTGAGCTTGGCGCTTGTATTCTTGGCGGTTGTTGCGGAACAACACCTGAATATATGAAGAAAATGATTGAGGCAACCAAATCTGTTGAATACAAAGCTCCTGATTTCAAATCAAAAACGGTTGTTTCTTCATATACTCATGCGGTTGAGATTGGAAATACTCCTGTTTTGATTGGCGAGAGAATAAACCCAACGGGCAAGGCAAAGCTCAAGGAGGCTCTCAGGGAGAATAATATGACGTACATTCTCAACGAAGCATTACGTCAGGAGGAGGCAGGTGTACATATTCTTGATGTAAACACAGGTCTTCCTGAAATTGATGAGGCACAAATGCTGAAATCGGCAACCGAAGCTGTTCAGGCTGTGACGGATATTCCATTGCAGCTTGATTCCAACGACCCTGATGCTTTGGAAGGAGCAATGCGGATTTACAACGGCAAGCCCCTTGTGAATTCCGTAAACGGAAAAGCGGAAAGTATGGAAAGTATTTTCCCTCTTGTGAAAAAATATGGCGGTGCCGTGATTGCACTGACAATTGATGAAAACGGTATACCCGAAACTGCAGAAGGCAGACGTGACGTTGCAAAAAAGATTGTTGACAAGGCGGCAGAATACGGAATTGATAAAAAGGATATAATTGTTGACCCCCTTGCGTTGACGGTTTCCTCTGACAGTACAGGTGCTCTTGTTACAATGGAATCCATAAGGCTCATAAAGGATATGGGACTTTGTACAAGTCTTGGTGTCTCAAATATATCCTTTGGACTTCCCAACCGTGAAAAGATTAATTCAGCGTTTTTTGCCCAAAGCCTTGAGTGCGGCCTTGACTGTGCGATAATGAATCCCTTTTCGGTGGGTATGATGGATGTATACTATTCGCATAAGGTTCTTCATAATATGGATACTGCCTGTGCTGAATATATTGAATATGCAAACTCGGCTGAAAACGTACAGGCGGTGGTTATGAAAAAGTCAGATGATGAGTCAGATCTTCACCGTGCCATTGTTAAAGGAATAAAGGAACAGGCTGTGACGGCGGCAAGATTACTGCTTGAAACCGAAAATCCCCTTGATGTTATAAACGAAAAAATAATTCCTGCGCTGAATGAAATTGGTGTTGCTTTTGAAGAAAAGAGGGCATACTTGCCTCAGCTTCTTATGAGTGCCGAAGCGGCGTCAGCGGCATTTGATGAAATAAAGACAAAAATGCCCGACAAAAAGGGAGAAAGTCGCGGAGAGGTTATTCTTGCAACCGTCAAGGGCGATATTCACGATATTGGAAAAAATATTGTAAAGGTTCTCCTTGAAAGCTACGGTTTTACGGTCTTTGACCTTGGACGTGATGTTGCTCCTGAAGCTGTTCTTGAAAAAGTGAAGGAAACGGGATGCAGATTTGTGGGGCTCAGTGCTCTTATGACCACAACCGTTCCAGCAATGGAGACAACAATCAAGCTGTTGCATGAGGAAGTCTCCGATGTGAAAATTGTTGTTGGCGGAGCTGTTCTGAATCCTGAATATGCACAAATGATAAATGCCGATTTTTATGCAGCAGATGCAATGGAAACGGTTCATGTTGCTGAAAAGTTTTATAGTTAGAAAGGGTGGCGCAAATGATTATAAAAAAGATGAAAGCGCCTTTGACGCAGAAAGAAATAAAACCGTTTTATGATATTTGGAATCGTGTCTTTGGTATTGATGAAGCTGAATCTGCTTCAAAAAAGCTCACGGGATATGAAAGTGAATATAACGATATGTATATTTACAGTTGTTGGGACGGAAATGTTTTGCTCGGAACAACCCATATCACAATGTCAAAGTTATGTCCGTCTGTTTGCGGTATAGGTTGTGTTTGTTCATCGGAGGAAGCCAGAGGCCGTGGAATTGGGAAAATAATTTTTTCGGCAGTTCTTGAAGATTTTGACTCAGCGGGAGGACAAGCGGCATTTCTTGCAACGGGAAATCCTGTTGCAGCAAATCTGTATCAATCATTTGGTTTTCAGTATTTGCCCGGCACAAAGGCGATGTGCAGATTTACAAATACAAACAGAGTAAGGTTTGAAAAGGAATTTTATGAAAAGTCAGAACTGACCGTTTTGAAAAATTCTCCTTATCTACGCACCTTGATGCTGCCTCTTGCGCTCACAACGGGGACAGCATTCTCGCTTGATTCAAACATACAGCTTTTCAGCTCCAAAGCCATAACTCAGATTTACTGTGAATCACTTTATCCTAAGTACGAAAAACTATGGGAAGACGGCGGAATAACATTCAGTCTTCATAACAAAAACGGGGCTGTTTGCGCTGTTGCAAGTATTGCCGATTACAGAATTGATGTTTTTTATCATCAGGATTATGCGGAAGAATCAAAAAAATTGATTGAGGCATGTCAGGTATATACGCAAAAGCCTTATGTGTTAATTGCAAAAAATGATTGCGACAAGGAAAAATTGTTCACCGAAATGGGATATAGGCCTTGCGGTGAAGAAGTTGTTATGGAATTTAATGGATACAATGTTCCTTTTGCACGTTTTGAAAAAAATGTTTAGAAATTTTTGATTTTGCTATTGACTTTAGCACTTTACTATGATAAAATGCTAAAGTATTAAAGTTTAGGATGTGATTTGTATGGGAAAGCTGCATACGCCCGAAATCGAAAGGTTGGTCAAAGCGGTTCTGAAACTTGAAACCGAGGATGAATGTTTCAGTTTTTTTGAGGATATTTGCACCATAAAAGAAATACAGGATATGTCTCAAAGGCTTCATGTTGCTGAGATGCTTGACCAGAACAGAAGTTACACAGATATTTCAAAGGAGACAGGAGCAAGCACGGCAACAATCAGCCGTGTGAACAAATGTCTTAATTACGGCAGTGACGGATACCGTCGTGTTCTTGACAAACTTAACGCAAAGGAGACGGAATAATGAGCTTTAATGACAGTGTTTTTGAAAATGACGAGATTATAGTTTTTAAACTCAGAGAGCTTTATTCAAGATACGGATATGCAAAGTACAGAATGAGTAAATTTGAGGAATATGACCTTTATGTTCAAAACAAGGATTTTCTTGTTTCGGAGAATATTATTACCTTTACCGATGTTGATGGAAAGCTCATGGCGCTCAAACCTGACGTGACCCTTTCAATTATAAAGAACAGCCGTGACACAGTGGGCGTTCAGAAGATGTATTATAATGAAAATGTTTACCGTGCTTCAAGTGATACACGTGCTTTCAAAGAAATTATGCAAACGGGTCTTGAAGCATTTGGCGACATAGATGATTATTGTATTTCCGAGGTTGTGCTTCTTGCGGCAAAAAGCCTTGAATGTATAAGCGAGGATTACATACTTGATATTTCACATATGGGGATTGTGTCGGAAGCCTTAAACAGCGTTTCTGTTTCCGAAAAAGGACGAAAGGCAATGCTGAAGGCTTTGGGTGAAAAAAATGTCAGCGGCATTTCAGCAGTATGTCGTGAAGAAGGCATTGACGAGGCTGATGCGGGGCTTCTGAAAAACCTCATTACAATTTACGGTGAACCCTGTGATGTTATCAATAAGTTAAAATCGGTTGTGCGTGGTGAAAGGTTTGATTCTGCAATAACGGAGCTTGAAAATATAACAGAGGTTCTTGCTCAGAACGGATGTGCCCATAAAGTCAGAATTGACTTTTCTGTTATAAATGACATGGGTTATTACAGCGGTGTTGTTTTCAAAGGCTTTGTAAACGGTGTTCCGGGCGGAGTCCTTTCGGGTGGTCAGTATGATAATCTTATGAAGAAAATGTCAAGAAAGAACGGTGCAATCGGTTTTGCTGTTTATCTTGATGTTCTTGAGCGTCTCTATGATGATAACTGCAAATTTGATGTTGATGTTGTGTTGCTTTATGATGATAATGCCAGACTTTGCGACATTAATAATGCTGTGGGAGAGATTTCCCAAAATGGCGAGTCGGTTATTGCACAAAAAACCAAGCCGGAAAAACTTAAATATAAAAGATTGATAAAACTTTGCGGAACGGAGGTTGAAACCATTGAAAACAATGCTTAATGTTGCTTTGCCCAAGGGCAGACTGGGCGAAAAGGTTTATGCCATGTTTGAAAAAGCAGGTTTTGAATGTCCTTCAATAAAGGAAAATAACCGCAAGTTGATTTTTGAAAACGAAGAAAAGGGCATAAGATATTTCTGGGTTAAGCCTTCTGATGTTGCTATTTATGTTGAACACGGTGCGGCAGATATTGGTGTGGCAGGGAAGGATATTTTGCTTGAATATGAGCCGGATATTTATGAACTTCTTGATTTGAACATCGGAAAGTGCCGTATGGCGGTTGCAGGAAAAAAGGATTTTCGTGATAACACCCAAAAGACCTTACGGGTTGCAACAAAATTTACTAACATTGCAAAGAATTATTATGCATCAATGGGCCGTGAAATTGATATAATTCACCTCAACGGCTCAATTGAAATTGCACCCATTCTCGGGCTCTCGGATGTGATTGTTGATATTGTTGAAACAGGAACAACGCTCAAGGAGAATAATCTTGAAGTTCATGAAGAAATTATTCCCATCAGTGCCCGTCTTATTTCAAATAAGGCAAGTTTCAAGTTTAAAAACGCTCAGATTGAAACAATTCTCAAAAGCATAATGCAACAGTTGGAGGAAAAAAATGATTAAGATTTTAAAGTACGGTGGAGTTGAAAGCAGCGATATTTTTGCACGTGTTGTTCCAGAAATGGACGTTGAAGCAATTGTTGCCGATATTATAGAAAATGTAAAAACCAAGGGTGACAAAGCACTTTTTGAATATTGTGAAAGGTTTGATAAAGCAAAGCTGTCTTCTCTTGAAGTTACAAAAGAGGAAATTGATGAAGCGGTAAAGGCTGTTGAGCCCAAGTTTTTGGAGGTTCTTGAACTTGCGGCAAAAAATATCCGTAAATTCCACGAAAAACAGGTTCGCAACGGCTTTATCATTAACGATGAGAGTGGCATCGTAACAGGGCAGAAGGTTATTCCCGTTGACCGTGCAGGTTTATATGTTCCCGGTGGTACGGCGGCTTATCCTTCAACGGTGCTTATGGACTCAATTCCTGCAAAAATTGCAGGGGTAAAGGAAGTGGTGATTGTAACACCACCAAACAGTGAAGGAAAGATAAATCCCGTAATTCTGGCGGCGGCATCCATTGCAGGTGTTGACCGTATTTTCAAGGTTGGAGGGGCACAGGCTGTGGCGGCTCTGGCATACGGAACAGAATCGGTTCCAAAGGTTGACAAGATTGTGGGTCCGGGTAATGCATTTGTTGCAGAAGCAAAGAAGCAGGTTTACGGAAAGGTTTCAATTGACATGATTGCCGGCCCAAGTGAGATTCTTGTTGTTGCTGACGGAAAGAGTAATCCGAAATTTGTTGCGGCAGACCTTCTTTCACAGGCAGAACACGACACCCTTGCCAGTGCTGTTCTTGTGACAGATTCCATGGAGCTTGCGGTTGCGGTTCAAAATGAGCTTGAGGCTCAGATTCCCATGCTTGAACGTGCCGAGATTGCACGGAAATCAATTGATGCAAACGGCAAGATTATTGTTGCCGACACTTTAGATGCGGCAATTGAGATTTCCAATGAAATTGCTCCCGAGCACCTGGAGCTGTGTGTTGACAATCCCTTTGACTATCTTGATGCAATCCGTCATGCAGGCTCAATTTTTATGGGCAGAAATTGCCCTGAAGCTCTTGGTGATTATCTTGCCGGAGCAAATCACACTCTTCCCACAAGCGGAACGGCAAAGTTTTCAAGCCCTTTGTCGGTTGATGATTTTGTAAAGAAAACCCAGTATACTTATTATACATATGATGCACTTAAAAAAGTGGCAAATGATGTTTCCTTCTTTGCTCAAAAGGAAGGTCTCACAGCCCATGCAAAGAGTGCGACAATTAGAATAGAGGAATGAATTGATATGAGCAGATTTTTCAGCAGTAAATTTGATGCACTTACTCCGTATACTCCCGGTGAACAGCCCAAAATTCTGAATCTGATTAAGCTTAACACAAACGAATCACCTTTTCCGCCGTCAAAAAAGGCTGTAAAAGCAGCGGCAGAGGCGGCAGAGCTTTTGCAGCTTTATTCTGACCCTACTGCAAGCGTTTTGACGGCAAAAATGGCTGAAGTTCTTGGGGTTGAACCCGAACAGGTGCTTATGACAAACGGCTCGGATGAAATTCTGAATTTTGCTTTTATGGCATATTGTGATGAAAAAACACCCGTTGTATTTCCTGATATTACATATGGCTTTTATCCTGTTTTTGCACAGCTTTATAACCTTAATTATGAAGAAATACCGCTTGATGAAAATTTCAGAATCAGGGTTTCGGATTATGTAGGTATAAACAAAACAGTTTTTATTGCAAACCCAAACGCACCAACAGGGATATGTCTTAAGCTTTCGGAAATTGAGGAAATTGTCAAAAGTAATCCCGACAATGTTGTTGTGATTGATGAAGCATATGTTGATTTCGGAGGCGAAAGTGCTGTTTGTTTAATCAAAAAATATGATAATCTGCTTGTGACGGGAACCTTTTCCAAATCCCGCTCAATGGCAGGCGCAAGACTTGGCTTTGGTGTTGCCTCAGAGGCGATTATTCAGGATTTGAACACAATCAAGTATTCAACAAATCCTTATAATATCAACCGTATGACCATGGCAGCAGGTATCGGAGCTCTTGAAGACGAGGAATATACAAAAACAAATTGCAGAACCGTTTGCCAAAACCGTGAATATACGGTGACTGAACTGAAAAAGCTGGGATTTGAAATGACGGATTCAACAGCAAATTTCATCTTTGCAAAACATCCGTCGGTTTCGGGTGAAGAAATATATACAAAACTTCGCGAAAAAAGTATTCTTGTGAGACATTTCACAGCTCCGAGGATTTGTGAGTATAACCGTATTACGGTTGGAACAAAAGCACAGATGGACAGGCTCATCTGTGCAGTGACGGAAATACTGGAGGAAAGATAAATGAGAAAAAGCGAAATAAAACGCAATACAAACGAAACAAAAATTGAACTGTCCCTGTGTCTTGACGGTATGGGAAAAAGCAAGATTGAAACAGGCTGTGGTTTCCTTGACCATATGCTGACACTTTTTGCAAAGCACGGCAGATTTGATCTGAACGTGAAATGCGACGGTGATACATATGTTGACGACCACCACACCGTTGAGGATGTTGGTATCTGTCTCGGCAAGGCTTTTTCTGAGGCGCTTGGTGACAAAAAGGGCATAATTCGTTATGGTAACATGATTCTTCCAATGGACGAGGCTCTTGTTGTTGCGGCGGTTGATTTGTCGGGCAGAGCAACTCTTTCTTACAAGTTGGATATTCCCACTGAAAAGGTTGGAACTTTTGACACGGAGCTTGTTGAGGAATTCTGGCTTGGTTTTGTGAGGGAAGCGGCTTGCACACTGCATTTTGTTCAGCTTTCGGGCACAAATTCACATCATATAATTGAGGGCGCTTTCAAGGCGGCAGGCAGAGCGTTTCGTCAGGCGGTTGCCATGGAGGCAGGTTTTGAAAATGAAATCCCTTCAACAAAGGGGGTTCTTTAAATGATTGCTATTGTTGATTACGGTGTGGGAAATCTGTTTTCGCTGAAAAGCTCAATGGAGGCAATCGGGGCTGAAACTGTGGTTACAGGTGATGCTCATGTGATAAAGAGTGCTGAAAAGATAATTCTTCCAGGAGTCGGTGCGTTTGAAGATGCAATTGCAAAGCTCAGAAGCACCGGTCTTGACCTTGTGATAAAGGAAGAAGCGGGAAAAGGAAAGCCACTTATGGGGATTTGCCTCGGTATGCAGATGCTTCTTGAAAAGAGTTTTGAGTACGGAGAATTTGAGGGTCTTGGGCTTATTAAAGGCGAAGTCCGCTGTATTGATGAGGTTATTCCAAAAGAGCTGAAGATCCCGCATATCGGCTGGAATTCTCTTAAATTCAAGGGCGAGAAGCATCCTATCTTTAAATACATAAACGAAGGCGACTTTGTATATTTTGTTCATTCCTTCTATGGCGCAAAGTGTGCAGAAAATACAATTGCAACAGCGGAATATGGTGCAGAATTAACTGCGGCAGTTGCCAACAAAAATGTATGCGGCTGCCAGTTCCATCCTGAAAAGAGTGGCAACGTGGGGCTGAACATATTGAGAGCGTTTTGTGAAATGGAGGGGGAATAAGCTATGTATATTTTTCCTGCGATTGATTTGTATGAAGGAAAAGCTGTTCGTCTTCTCAGGGGCGAATACGATAAAATGACGGTTTACAGCGAAAACCCCATTGAAATTGCTTATGAATTTGAAAAATTGGGGGCATCGCACATTCACATGGTTGACCTTGAAGGTGCAAAAAGCGGAGGAACACCGAATCTTTCAATTGTGAAAGAGGTTGCCCAAAAAACAGGACTTTTTGTTGAAATCGGCGGTGGAATCCGCAGTATGGATGTGATTGATGCATATATTGATGCCGGTATTGACAGAGTGATTCTTGGAACTGCGGCGGTTCAGAACAAAAATTTTGTGAAGAATGCTGTGGACAAATACGATGAAAAAATTGCTGTTGGTGCAGACATCAAGGATGGTTTTGTTGCAATCAAGGGATGGACCGAAAAATCGGAGTATACCTGCTTTGATTTTTGTGAAGAAATGCAGCGTCTTGGAGTAAAAACTCTGATTTGCACCGATGTTTCAAAAGACGGTGCCATGCAGGGAACCAATCGTGAATTATATAGAGAATTATCAGAGAAATTCAATATGCAGATTGTTGCATCGGGCGGAGTTTCAACACTTGATGATGTAAAGGCTCTGGCTGAAATGGAGCTTTACGGTGCAATTATCGGCAAGGCATATTATACAAATGCAATTTCTCTTACAGATGCAATCGAGGTGGCAGAATGATAACAAAAAGAATAATCCCTTGCCTTGATGTTCGTGACGGCAGAGTGGTTAAGGGCGTGAATTTTGAAGGTGTTTCGGATGTCTCAAATCCTGTTGAGCTTGCCAAGCTTTACAGCGACAGCGGTGCAGATGAGCTTGTTTTTTATGATATAACAGCATCCTTTGAGGGCAGAGCATTGTTTACCGATATACTAAAAGAGGTGGCAAGAAAGATATTTATTCCTCTGACAGTTGGCGGCGGAATTAATACCCTTGAAGATTTTGACAGAGTTCTCAAGTGCGGTGCTGACAAGGTCAGTGTGAATTCGGGTGCCATAAAGAATCCTCAGCTTATTTATGATGCGGCAAAGCGTTATGGCGACCAGTGCGTTGTTATTTCTGCCGATGTAAAAAGGGTTGACGGAGTTTTCAGAGTATTTGCCAAGGGTGGCAGAGAAAATACGGGAATGGAAGCTGTTGAGTGGATAAAAAGATGTGTTGCAAACGGTGCCGGTGAGGTTGTTCTCAACTCAATTGATACCGACGGTGTTAAAAAAGGCTTTGACCTTGAAATGCTGGATGCGGTGTGCAATGCGGTGTCTGTTCCTGTGATTGCGTCAGGTGGCGCAGGCGGAATCGGGGACTTTGTTGAGCTGTTCAAAAAAGTTCCAAAGGTTGATGCAGGTCTGGCTGCTTCGATTTTCCACTTTGGCGAGGTTGCCATAAATGATTTGAAAAAAGAACTCCGTGCCAACGGAATTGATATGAGATTGTAGGAGGAGAAGGTTATGCTTAATATTGACGAACTTAAATTTGACGAAAAGGGCTTGATTCCTGCCATTGTGGTGGATGCAATAACAAAAAAGGTATTGACCCTTGCATATATGAATCGCGAGAGTCTTGAGATTTCAATGAAGGAAGGAAAAACCTGCTTTTGGAGCCGTTCACGACAGGAGTTGTGGCGCAAGGGCGAAACAAGCGGTAACTTTCAGCACATTGTTTCAATAACTGCAGATTGTGACAATGACGCTCTTGTAGTTGCGGTTGAAAAGGACGGCCCTGCTTGCCATACGGGTTCGGATTCGTGCTTCACAAAGGAAGTATGGCAAAGTGATGACTTGCACGAATTTTCACTTCAGGGGCTTATGGATTTGCTTGTTGGCAGAAAGATTGAAAAGAAGGAAGGGTCATATACCACCTATCTTTTTGAAAAGGGAATTGACAAAATTCTGAAAAAGGTCGGCGAAGAAAATACAGAGGTTATTATTGCAGCGAAGGCTGATGACAAAAAGGAAACTGTTTATGAAATTGCAGACCTTTGCTATCATGTGATGGTTTTGATGGTTGAAATGGGAATTTCTGTTGAGGATATACATCGGGAGCTTGCATCACGTCATGTTATCGATCACAAGGTTAAGCAGGAGAAAATGACAAAATGATATTGGAAGATTTTCATGTTCATTCAACCTACTGTGACGGAAAAAATACCCTTGAAGAAACTGTTCGTGCGGCAATTGACCTGAAGATGACCAGAATCGGGTTTTCGGGTCATGCTTATACGTCCTTTGATGACACATATTGCATGACATTGGACGATACCCAAAAATATTTTGCCGAGATTGAAGAACTAAAAGAAAAATACAGAGACAAAATACAAATCCTTTGCGGTCTTGAAATGGACTATTTTTCGGACACACCGCATATAAAAACGGATTATCTTATCGGCTCGGTTCATTACCTGAAGCAAGGTGAAATTTACTGCGAAATTGACCGTTCGGAAGAAAATATGTGTTCGGATGTTGAAAGATTCTACGGCGGTGATTTTTATGCTTATGCAGAGGCTTATTTTGCTCTTGTCGGTGATGTAATCAAAAAAACAAACGGTGATATTATCGGGCATTTTGACCTTATCACAAAGTATAACGAAGGCAACAAACTTTTTGACACATCCAATCCCCGTTATGTTGCGGCTGCAAAATCGGCAATAGACAAACTTCTGACCTTTGGCAAGCCCTTTGAAATCAATACGGGTGCAATTTCCAGAGGTTACAGAACGGAAGCCTATCCTGAAATTCAGTTTTTGAAGTATATAAAGGAAAAGGACGGAAGCGTAATCCTTTCGGGGGATACTCATGCTGCAGAGAATCTTTGCTTTAGATTTGATGAATACGAGCGGATTGCAAAGGAAATGGGGTTTGAAGATTTATTTTTTCAACTTAATAAATAAAAGAAATGGTTTCACCTGCTGATTTTAGGTTGAAACCATTTCTTTATTAAGAAAAATTAAAGATATTTTGTCACTTGCTTGACAATGCCCAGAACTGAAACCCTTGATGTGTCAGAGTTTTCAAATTTTCTTATGGGATAGTAGGGGTTGATTGATTCAAGCTCAATCCAGTTGTTGCCGTAATTGATTTTTTTCACAAAAGCATCTTCATCATCCACCATAACCACGGCAATTGAACCGTTTTCAACCGATGACTGAAGTCTCACAAGAATTTGACTTCCGTCGTCAATCAACGGTGACATACTGTCCCCTGAAACATTAACTCGAATATAATTTTCAGGGCTTGCACCATAGGGAAGAAAAGTGGGCACAAATTCATCAGGAACGGATTCGGCAAGCCGTCCAAGACCTGCTGAAACACTGTTGAATACCGGTATGGGATAAACATTGTCATTGCCATGGGATTCTGTGTTGAAGTCAAGATTGGGATTATCCGTGCGTCCCAGAAGATAGTCGGAGGAGATGTCAAGAAGCTCGGTCAGGTTTGTTACAACACTCACAAGTGGCTCCTGTTTATTGTTTTCATATTTTGAAAGAGTTCCTTTGCTCATGCCACCGTCAAATCTGCGGTTATATTTTAATGCAAGCTCTTCAAGGGTCATGTTTTTTGCTTTTCGGCACTCCTTTAATTTATCACCAAAATTGTACATCTTTTGCACACCTTTCAAAAAAAGTTTCTTATTTCACAACTTATTATAGCACGTTTTCTTATAAAAAGCAAGAAAAAGTTTCGAATTTATTAAAAAAAATTACAAAAAGTTATTGACAACGAAACAAATTTGTGCTATCATAAAGAAAAGTTAAGGAAATCGAAACTAAATTTCGATTACAAAAGTAATCTTTATGAAGGTTGAGGTAGTTTTTATGAAAAAAGTAAAATTCAACAAAAGAAGATTTTTCAAGGTTATGTATATTCTTTCGGTTCTTGGAATAGGTGCCATTATGGAAAACGGCGATATTACAGGTGCATTGGTTTTTGCTGTATTAATCTAAAGCTCGGAAATAAAGCGGATGTATTCCGTTTTGCTCATTGGGTGTATAAAGGGATATTCTTTTGCAAGCTGTCTGAGAATAAACCTTGTCTGGTCTTCTGAGTCCAAATCAATCACAATAAGTTCATCGGGGACTGTTTCAGAAGTTTGGATTTGCCATATGGTTGAGCGTATTATCCCTTCAATTGATTCTTCGCAGTTTTTAACGGTAAGGACACGATGTGATAAGCTGAATTTTGTTTGAAACTCAAGACTATTATTTGAATTGCTTATACAGATGAATAAAAACGTAAATACGACAATCAGCAGTATTAAAGGAATTATTATAAAAAACATGGTTTAACCTCCCTATATTTAGGAGTATATGTAAAAAAAACGAATATTGTTACGCATATACAATATGTGCTTGATATGAAAGACTCACAAAACTTTTGAATTTTCGGAAGTTTTGTGTTTTTTTCAACAAAAATATATTTATTGATGAAAAAATGTTGACGTAAATAAAAAAACAATGTATAATAAGATAGATTATATGTGTATTATGGAAAAACACAACTGAATAATTTTCTGGACTTCTGTTTTGTGTTTAATGCAATGAAAGGAATGGTATGGATATGATTAACAGATTGAGAAGCAGACTTTTTGGTTTTAAGAAATCGGATGTATACGATTATATTATCGAACTTGACGAAAGAGCGTCTGAGCAGTTAAATGAAAAAGACAGAGAAATTGCTGAGCTCAAGGCAAAACTTGCTGAATACGAAGAAAAGCTCAATGAATATGAAAAGAACAGAGATGCTGTTGTCAAGGCACTTATCCTTGCTGAAAAAAAGGCAGAGGAGATTGTTTGTGCTGCAGAAGAAGAGGCGGCAAATATGCGCAAAAATGCCGAGCTTGAAATTCAGGAGCAAAGGGACATTACCAATCGTGAAATTCAGGAACAGAAGGACAACGTTGACCGTGAAATCCGTGAACAAAAGAACAACGTCAATCGTGAAATTGAAATAAAAAGAAAAGCAATCAAGAATTATTACAGCACTGAGAATAAAAAAATTGACCAGATAAAAAGTGAAGTTGAACGTATGCGTATGGCTTCAATGGAGGCAATACAGAATTTTGAACGGCAGCTGCGTGAGGTTGAGCGAATGACCGAAAACAGCAGTTCGTTCCTTGAATCTGCAAAAAATTATGCGGATACAGGCTCGGCACCCGAGGTTTTTGCTGATATTGAAAGAAATATTCCGGTGCATATTATTGAATCAATTTCGGAATAATGTTTTTGTATCTGATGTAGCATATCCCTGAATAATACATAATATATAGAAAGACATTTTTATGTCTTATGAAAAATAATACGCTTATCGTAAAAAAATGATAAGCGTTATTTTCAGCTAAAACGTAAAATCGAAAGGCGATGAGCGAGAATGAATGTATATCTGGATAACAGCTCCACAACGCGGGCATACAAAGAATGTGCTGAGCTTGTGGCTGATGTAATGTATAATTCCTTTGGAAATCCTTCCTCATTGCATCGCAAAGGTATCGAAGCGGAAAAATTAATCAAAACAGCAAAAGAGCAGTTTGCGGAGACAATTAAGGCGTCTGCAAACGAAATTTATTTCACATCGGGAGGTACTGAATCGGATAATCTGGCGATTATCGGTGCCTGTCGTGCATCAAGAGGAAAGCATATTATCAGCACAAGCATAGAACATCCTGCGGTGCTCAATACCTTACAGCATCTTGAAAAACGCGGATATATTGTGGATTTGCTTCCTGTTTCAAAATCAGGAATAATTGATGTTTCAAAGGTGGAAAAATTACTCAGGAAGGATACTGCCCTGATTTCCTGTATGTATGTCAACAATGAAATCGGTTCAATCCAGCCTGTGGAAAAAATTGCAAAGATAATTAAAAGCGAAAATCCTTCCACGGTTTTTCACATTGATGCGGTTCAGGCCTATGGAAAGATTCCATTTTCGGTGAGCTCAACTGGTGCAGATATGATTTCCTTCAGTGGTCATAAAATTCATGGCCCAAAGGGTGTGGGTGCACTTTATGTGAAGAACAAAACAAAACTTTCGCCGATTATTTTTGGTGGAGGTCAGCAAAACAATGTTCGCCCGGGAACTGAAAATGTTCCGGGGATTGCAGCTTTTGGACTTGCCGCAAAACTTTGCAATACCGATTTCATGGAAAAGACCGCAAAAATGGAAATGCTCCGAAATCGTTTGCGTGACGGAATTATGGGGCAGCTGGATGATGTTGTTGTGAACACACCGGGGCAGAATTCGGCTCCGCATATTCTCAATATGTCTTTTGGCTTTGTTAAATCGGAGGTATTGCTTCATTCCCTTGAAAATGACGGAATATATGTTTCTTCCGGTTCGGCGTGTTCAAGTCATAAAAAAGGTCCAAGTTATGTTCTTACGGCAATCGGAAGTGACAAAAAAATGATTGACGGAAGCATACGATTCAGTTTGTCGGAGTTCAATACTGTTGAAGAAATTGATTATACGATTGACAAGGTGACAGAGCACGTTAAAAAAATCAGAAAACTTTTGAAGAGATAAGATAGGAGAATTGTAATGCAAAAGATAGATTTGATACTTTTGAAATATGGTGAGATTGCTCTCAAGGGGCTCAACAAGCCCCTTTTTGAGGGTAAGCTTTTAAATAACATAAAAAGCCGACTTGAGAAAATCGGCAAATTCAGCGTCAGAAAGGCACAGTCCACAGTATATGTTGAACCTCTTGAGGATGGGCTGGACATGGAGGAGGCTGTTGAAAGTCTGACTCAGGTTTTTGGAATTGTGAATATCTGTCCTGTACGCAAATGCGAAAAAGACATGGACAGCATCGCAAAAACTGCAATTGAATGTATTGGTGATATGCGGACAACCGAAAAGACCTTCAAGGTTGAAGCAAAGCGTGAAGATAAGAAATTTCCTCTTAACTCACCTCAGATTTGTATGGAGCTTGGTGGAATGATTCTTGATGGTATTGAAGATATTTCGGTTGATGTTCACAAGCCTGATATTACTGTTAATGTTGAAATAAGGCAGGAGGCTTTTGTATACACACGAAAAATCAGGGGTGCGGGCGGTATGCCCGTTGGCACAAACGGAAAGTCAACAATTTTACTTTCGGGCGGAATTGACAGTCCTGTTGCAGGCTTTATGATTGCAAAACGTGGCGTTGAGCTTGAGGCTGTTCATTTTCACAGTCATCCGTACACAAGCGACAGGGCAAAGGAAAAGGTTATTGACCTTGCAAAGCAGATGTCAAAATACTGCGGAAAAATCAGACTTCATGTTGTTCCGTTTACAAAAATTCAGCTTGATATAATTGAAAAATGTCCCGAAAATTATCTTACGGTTATTATGCGACGTCTTATGATGAGGATTGCTGAAAAGATTTCATACCGCGAAGGTTCGGCGGCGCTTATTACGGGCGAAAGTATTGGTCAGGTTGCCAGCCAGACCATGGAAAGTCTTGTGTGCACAGATAATGCGGTTAGTGTTCCTGTTTTCAGACCTTGCATTGGTATGGATAAGGAGGAAATTGTTGCAATTTCAAAGAAAATCGGAACTTATGAAACATCAATCCTTCCTTATGAAGATTGCTGTACCATTTTTGTTCCCAAACACCCAAAAACAAAACCGCAGCTTAATGAAATAATTGAAGCCGAAAAGGCTTTGGGTGATATTGAAGCGGCACTTGATGAAGCAATTGCTGATGAAGAAATTTTGGTGATTAAATAATGAAAAGTATTGAAGCACTCCTTGTTGAACTTCTTGTTAAAGAAAAAATGAAACTTGCAACGGCTGAAAGCTGTACGGGCGGCTTGATTGCTCAGAAGATTACTTCTGTTCCGGGAGCTTCGGAATGTTTTGATTGCGGTGTTGTGACATATTCAAATGAGCAGAAATCTAAATTACTTGGTGTGTCTGAAAAAACTCTTGAAAAATACGGTGCGGTATCGATGCAGACAGCTCTTGAAATGTGCAAAGGCGTGAAAGAGCTTGCAAATGCTGATTTTGGCATTTCTGTTACAGGGATTGCAGGCCCGGGAGGCGGAACAGAGGAGAAGCCCGTTGGAACCGTGTGGATTGGAATTTGCGGAAAAAATATTCACAGGGCAGAAAGGTTTTTATTTGACGGTGACAGAAATCAGGTGCGTGAATCAACGGCAAATACCGCTTTGAATATGGTTATGGAGATTATAAACGGGATTTCGTGAAGAAATCCCGTTATTACTTTAGGTTCTTTATCATATGTTGGGGTTTAGCACAAAAAAGATGTTTCGACTACGCTCAACATGACCTTGTACCGGCAAAGCTTTAGTCATTCTGAGCGCAGCGAAGAATCTTTACAAAGCATTTTCCCAACATTTGTTATAGAACCTTACTTTATTGAGCGTTTTCGAGGAATATATTGTAAATTGGCATCATACAAAGCCTCTTTAGAAGGTTATAATATGATGTCTTTCAAAATATGCGTCCTTTTCGAGTCGATGAATACCTTGTTTGTTTGAAATATCGTCATGTGTTTTGCCGTAGTCCGCCATTCCGCACCAGGGTTCGATGCATACAAACTGTGAGCCCGGCTCTGTCCATACAAAAAGATTTTCAATTCCGGGATATTCAACCTTTGTTTCCTGTCCGGTTGTTTTGTTCTTCAGAACAACCCGGTCACTTTCAACAGCTTCATAAACCACCGTAACAGAATCGTCAAACAAGGAATCGGTGAGCACAAGAACGCTGTGACCGTCATATTCTGAAAGATTGTCTTCAGGTACGAGCCCTGTTTCATAAATAATTGGTTTTTCGGACTCTTTTTTGTCAAAATGGATTTCATAGTTGGAAAGACCTTCGGGGCAATTGTATCCTTCATGAGAACCAAAAGAAAAAAACATTGCTCCGTCCGTTTTGTTTTCAACTCTGTATGAAATGTCAAGGGAGCTGTTTTTCAAAGTATATGTAATAAAAAATTCAAAGTCATAGGGGTAGGATTTTTTTGTTTCTTCACTTGATTTAAGCAGAAAAGTTACTGAATCTTCTGTCTGCCTGAAAATCTCAAAATCAGAGGAGGAAGCAAAGCCGTGAGGCGGCATGGGATAGTCGGTGCCGTCAACGGTGATTTTACCCATCGCAGGTGCTCCGCAAACGGGAAAAAGAACAAGAGCCTGATCTTCCCAGAAAGTGTCGGGCTGATGAAGGCGTTCTGTGCCGTCTGAGGTTTTTATGCTCTTTATCTCAGCTCCGTGAGAATTGATTTTTACTTCAAGATTGGCATTTTTTATTTCAACAATCATAATAAATTCTCCTTTTGTGTATTCTTTGATAATTATATTAATTAACAGTCTTTTTGTCAATAAAAAATTTTTAAGGCATATAATAAAATTAAAAATTTTTTGAGGTGGTTTTTGTGAATATTCATGTGGTGAAATCAGGAGACACCGTATCGTCCGTTGCCAGTCAGTACGGTGTTCCGCAGTTTGTTGTGTCATCCCTTAACAATCTTGAAGAGATTCCTAATCTTGTGGTTGGTCAGGCATTGCTTATTCTTGAGCCGTTGCAGTTTCACACCGTGGAGAGTGGTGAAACAGTTTTTTCAATAGCAAGGCAGTATGGCATAAGCCCAAATCGTTTGTACCGTAATAATCCGATTTTGAAAGGAAGAAATGTACTTTATCCCGGTCAGACCCTTGTGATTGCATATGAATCGGACAGAACTCAGAGCATTGAGGTGAACGGTTATGCATATCCGTTTATTGATAAAAACCTTCTTCGCAGTACATTGCCGTATATGAATTATCTGACGCCCTTCACCTATGGTATAACTGATACAGGAGGTCTGGTTGATCTTGATGATGAGGAACTGATTATGATTGCAGGTGAGTACGGTGTGGTACCGTGGATGCATCTGTCAACTCTGACCGAGCAGGGAAATTTCAGTAATGAACTTGCAAATCTTGTTCTGAATAATCCCGACATACAGGAAAAACTTATTTCCGAAGTTCTGCAGAATATGCAAACAAAGGGTTACGGCGGCCTTGATATTGATTTTGAGTTTGTTTATCCGCAGGATGCACTTTTATACGGTGAGTTCATTGGAAAACTGCGGAGCAGATTGAATCCTTTGGGATATGAAGTTGTGGCAGCTCTGGCACCAAAAACATCCGATGCGCAAAAAGGACTTTTGTATGAAGGGCATGATTACCGTGCTGTGAGTGAAAATGCGGATGCAGTTTTGTTGATGACATATGAATGGGGATACACATATGAACATTCACGGTGCAAGTTTCATATCTGGTATTCGGAAAAAAGCAGCGGAAAGATTTCCAGTTCAAAGTTGGGGTTGTTGCCGTTCCCTTTGGTGTTACGTTCGGTTTTGGAATATGTAACACTTTTAAGAACGGTTTTCAGAATAGTGTTTCGGACAGTTATATCCTCAATACTTAAATACACATCAATCAATGTTTTTTTCTGTGGAGAAGAATTTTTGGCGGTTACTTCCTTTGACGGAGTATTGAGCATAATAAGTTTTTCTTCGGCTTTTGTTTTCTTTATTTCGAGTTGGGTTTTCCGCGAGAAAAATGTTGAGCTGTCATAAATGCCTTGTTCAAGCAAGTCAAATGTTTTTGCAATTTGCTTTTTGATGGACTTAATTTCTTTTTTCAGTTTTGAATTGATATTCTTGTTTATTTTGCAAGCCAATGAATCACCAAAATCTTCTTTTATGTTGATTTCAATGGTTTTGAACCATTCTGCAACAGTTGTAATAATTGCATTTTCCACAAGGTTTATTGGTGCTGAAACAGTTTTGCATTTATTGTTCGAACAACTTATAAAGGCGGTTTTTCCGCCAATACGTGTCATTGGAAATCCGCATTTTTTGCAATAGATAATGCCTGAAAGGGGATTTTGGAGTTGAAATGACTTTTTGACTGATTTGTGGGTGTTGGTTCTGCGTGTTTCCTGTGCCCGGTAAAATTCATCTTTGGATATTATGGCCGGATGTAATCCGTTAACAAGTAAGTAGTCTGTGTTTTTGGTTCGGTGAACCCGATTGTCTTTTCCTTTGATTTCTTTTTTATATGACCAACGGAGCTTGCCTATATATACGGGATTTTTCAACATATCATTGATGGTTGATTTGCTCCAATGCTCACGGTATCTGGGCGCAATGCCCATGCGGTCAAGCTCGTTGGCGATTGCCGTCATTCCTTGACCCTTGTTGTACATTTCAAATATCAGTTTTACAATTGGAGCTTCATCCTTATTCGGGGCGAGGGTATAGCCTTTTGCATCTTTTATTTTCACTTTATCATAACCGTAGGGCGGAATGGATGAAAGAAATTTGCCTTCTTTTGCACTCTGCACTCTGCCCCGTTGAATACGTCGTGTTATAACCTTGTATTCACGCCGTGACATAAATAACCCGAATTCAAAGTATTCCTCATCAAATTCGTTTGAAGGGTCGTATGTTTTGATTGGTGTTATAATTTTTGTTCCGTTTTGCTTGAAGGCACGGGAAACAATGCCCTGGTCAATTGTGTCGCCACGGGCAAGACGTTCAACCTCCACAACCAATACACCATCCCATATGCCGTCTTCAACGTCATTCAGAAGTTTTTGTACCTCAGGTCGTGCATCTATTGATTCGCCTGAAACAACTTCCTTATAGAATTTGCTAATTGAAATGTTATTGCGCCCGGCAAAATCAATAAGAATTTTCATTTGACGGTCAAGAGTGTCGGTATTGCTGTAACGTTCGGCTTCAATATCAAGTCTTGACTTCCGCAGATATGCACAGTACATGAAATTGTTCCTTTCTGCTGACATAATTTTTTATATTTATATTATAATATAAAGGTGATTAAAAATGACTGATAAGTTTGAACTTTCAAAAGACGGAACAATGTGCAAGGATAATAACCACGTTGTAAAGATTGATGAAAACAGATATGTTGTGGTAAGTAATCCATATAATGTTGTTATCAACGTATCTCACACGTCAAATGGCGAAGCGGAAAACAAGAAATCATTGGATTTCCTTGGCGAATACATAGGAGAATTTTTACATAATCAGATAGAATAAAAAGTCTGCATACCGTAAGTTAACAGGAACAGTAAAAACGGAGGATGAAAAAAAAGAACTCCTATGGTAGAATGAAATAAACTACCATAGGAGGATTTTTATGTCAAGCGGTTATCGTCACATAAAAGAATTTATTTGCTTATCCATAATTTCTCCGGTCTGACATTATAATTTATTTTGCTGTTGGGTATTCATTACCCAAAAGGTAAAGAGGTGCTTCGTCCTCGTCGATTTCGGGGAATCTTCCTGTGGGTTCATAGAATCTGTTGTCAACTCTGTCGTCATTCACTTTTGAAACTTCACCAAGAAGAGTTTTGCCGCCTTCTGCCCAGAACGTATGGTACATACCGGTTTGGATTGATATGCTTTCGCCCGGCTTGATGCGCACAACTTCGCCTGCTTTTACGGTGAAATGACATCCGTCTTTGTATATATCAACATCGGTATCGGCAAACTGTTCGTCCTCGGTGGAATTATAAACCTTAACCATCAAATCTCCGCCGCCACGGTTGATAATATCTTCCATTTTGCTCCAGTGGAAATGATAGGGAGTAACCTGTCCTTCTTCAACAATAAGAAGTTTTTCGGCATAAGGTTTTACGTATTTTTTGTCGTTGAAGTTTCCGTTTCTTACGGTGAACATCAAAAGACCGATTTTGAAGAAGTCGCCCGAACCGAAGTCAGTTATGTCCCAGCCCAGCATATTGTCACGGATTTCGTCGTATTCATTTCCTTTTTCTGCCCATTCCTCGGGGCTCCAGAAAGCAAACGGAGGAAGTTTAAAATTCATTTCATCAATAAATTTTACAGCATCTTTCATTATCTTGTTAAGTTCTGAACGTTTCATTATATTACAGCTTCCTTTCAAGACTATTTTTATTTATTTTATCATAAAACCGGTTTATAGTAAAGAGTAAAAATGAAATTGATTGTATAAATATTCTAACAAATACAAAAATTTCAACAATTTGCTGCCTTGTCGCAATATTATAATTTGTTGTCCTTACGCCTTCGGTTTTTCAAAACATACAAAAGATTTATGTGTTTTTATGTTTTTTTGTTAAAAAAATCCTTGAAACTTTTCGTAAATGGTGTTATAATATCAAAAGTTTGATTTAAAACAGTTGTATCTGTCCAATAAAAATTATAGTATAAAGGAAGCGAAAAAAATGAGTACATTATTATCAGTTTCAATTGCACTTCTTGCAGGTTTGCTTATGACAAGAGTTTTTAAGCCTTTAAAATTGCCTGCGGTAACAGCTTATCTTATTGCGGGAATCCTGATTGGTCCTTATTGCGTGGGACAGTTGGGAATTGAAGGATTGGGTTTTAATTCTCATCATGCGGTCAATGCTTTATCCTTGGTTGCGGATGTTGCTCTTGGATTTATTGCCTTTTCAATCGGTAACGAATTCAGGGTTTCGGATTTGAAGAAAACAGGTAAGCAAGCGTGCATTATCGGTATATTTCAGGCGTTGGTTGCAACACTCTTTGTTGATATTGCATTGTTTGTTGTTTATTTGATTCTTCCGGGGAAAATTTCAGTTCCTCAGATTTTGACCCTTGGTGCAATCGCAACGGCAACGGCACCTGCTGCAACCTTGATGGTTGTTCGTCAGTATAAGGCAAAGGGTCCTTTGACAAATCTGCTTTTACCCATTGTTGCACTTGATGATGCGGTTGGTCTTGTGGTTTTTGCCGTTTGCTTTGGAATTGCGAAGACGTTGATTGCAGGTACCGTTGACTTGGTTTCGATTATCGTTAATCCGTTGGTTGAAATTGTTTGCTCGCTTACTTTGGGTGCAATTATGGGTTGGATTCTGACTCAGCTTGAAAAGCTGTTTAATTCAAATACAAACCGTCTGAATATGACAATTGCATTTGTGTTCCTTACGGTTGCCTTGTCCATGCTCAAATTCGAGATAGGCTCGATACACGTTGGTTTTTCATCATTGCTTGTTTGTATGATGCTTGGTACGGTATTTTGTAATATTTGTCCCCTGTCACACGATTTAATGGAAAAATCGGATAAGTGGACTTCACCTTTGTTTGCGTTGTTCTTTGTAATCAGCGGTGCAGAACTTGAGCTTGGTGTATTTTCGGATATTTACATTGTGCTTATTGGTATTATTTATATTCTTTTCCGTTCCTTTGGTAAATACTTTGGTTCATTTGTAAGTGCAAAAGCGGTTAAGTGTGACAAGAATATATGCAAGTATCTGGGCATAACACTTTTGCCTCAGGCAGGGGTTGCCCTTGGAATGTGCACAATTGCTGCCGAGACGTTGGGAGCAGAGGGCAATATGATAAGAAACATAACACTTTTTGCTGTGCTTGTTTATGAACTTGTGGGCCCGTTGATGACACGTAGTGCTTTGACTGCCGCAGGAGACATTAAGCCAATGTCCGAAGAAGTTAAACAGCGTCGTCAGACAAAGCTGGAAATGGCAAAAAACAGAAATGATTAATAGTAAAAATCCGAATGTCACATAAAGACATTCGGATTTTTAACGGAATAATACAAAAGAATAAGGTGAGAAAAATGGAAAGTATAAAAAAAGGCTTAAGATTGCCTCTTGAATATATAAAATATTTTATAAAGTGGTTGATTTGTGCCACGGTTCTTGGTCTGATTTGCGGTTTTGTGGGGGTGGTATTCCACAAGGGGCTTGACACTGTTGCGGAACTGAATGGAAATTATCCATGGCTGTTATATTTGTTACCAGTGGGCGGTTTGGTAATTGCACTCATGTATTTTTTGTCGGAACGTTTTGGAAAACTTGACACAAATCATGTTGTTGCTTCAGCTCAAAGCGGTGAAAAGATTTCAATAATAATGATGCCGCTGATATTTGTTGGAACACTCATAACCCATTTGCTTGGAGGTTCGGCAGGCAGAGAGGGGGCAGCATTGCAGCTTGGGGGAAGTGCAGGGTACAATCTTGGAAAAATCTTCAGATTCAAAACCAATGATTTGAAAATTATTGTTATGGCAGGAATGAGTGCAGTTTTTTCGGCATTGTTCGGAACACCTGTTACGGCAGCAATCTTCGCTGTTGAGGTTGCCTGTGTTGGTGCAATTAATGTGGCGGCAATTGTTCCTTGCTTTATTTCGGCATTGTCGGCTTATGGAATGGCTGTATTTTTTGGATTAACGCCCGTGAGCTTCAGCGTGGAAATTGTAAATGATTTTTCATATGTGCTTTTGATGAAAACAGTTCTTCTTGCATTTTTGTGCGGTTTGGTTGCTATTGTATTTTGTCTGGCTTTGAAAAAGGGTCACATCCAAACAAAAAAAATATTGCCAAATCCTTTTTTGCGTGCAATTGTTGGTGGTTTGGTAATTATTTTGCTTACAGCACTTGTTGGAAACCGTGATTATAACGGTGCCGGAATGAGCATAATTGAACGGGCAATGAATGGCGAAGCAAGAATTGAAGCCTTTTTGCTGAAAATGGTATTCACGGTTGTTACCGTTTCAACCGGATTCAAAGGTGGCGAAATTGTCCCGACATTTTTTGTTGGTTCAACCTTTGGTTGCGTTGTGGGTGCAATTTTGGGACTAAATCCCGCTTTTGGTGCAGCAATAGGTTTTGTTGCTCTGTTTTGCGGTGTTGTAAATTGTCCTTTTGCTTCCATATTGCTTTCGGTTGAAGTGTTTGGAGGTCAGGGATTGATATTTTTTGCCATTGCTTGTGGCGTAAGTTTTTTCATTTCGGGAAAATACAGTTTATATTCAACACAGCATTTTGCTTTCAGTAAGATTAACGGAATTGTTGATAGCAAGTAAATTTATGTATCTTCTTGACAGGTATCAAAAAGTGAGATATTATATTTATAAAATCACAGGAGGTTGTTTTATGAAAAAATTTATTTTATATTCAGAACTGAAACCCGAAAAGGTTGAGGAGTATGCAGAACTGCATCGGAATGCATGGCCTGAAATCTGCAAAATAATTCAGGACAGCAACATGCATGACTATTCCATTTCAATTATTGGTAATAAGGTTTTTACAATGTATACATATACAGGTGATGATTACGATGCTGATATGAAAAAGATGGAAGAATATCCCATAATGCTTGAATGGTGGAGTCATACAAGACCCTGTTTTTCGGGCCACAGCGAAGGTAAGTATTATGACGATATGAAAGAAGTTTTCTTTTTGCCCTAAAGATTAATATGTGTATTGGAAAAAATGGACAATTTGTTAATTTTATGTCCTTTGTTACAATAGCAAAACAAAACAATTTAGTGCTAAAATGTACCTAATGCGGTTTAAAGCAAAAATGGAGGTATTTGTTATGAATGAATTTATGAAAACATTTTATCTTGACGGAAAAGTTGCTGTTATTACCGGCGGTGCGGGACTTTATGGCAAACAGCTTGTAAAAGCACTGGCTATGGCTGGAGCAACTGTTTATATGGCTTCGCGTAATGTTGAAGCAAATGAGGTTGTTGCATCCGGCTTGCGCAATGATGGGTACAAGGTTTATGCAGAATCTCTTGACCTTGCTGATGAAGCAAGTATTCTCGCACTTCGTGATAAAATTTATGAAAAAGAAGGCAAGGTTGATGTTCTTGTAAACAACGCAGTTGCACGTACCATGAAGGGTTATTCCGATACAAAGGAAAGCTGGGAAAAGAGTATGACAATCAATGCAACAGGTCTTTTCCTTATTACCCGTGCATTTGGTAACAAAATGTGTGATGCAGGCAGCGGTTCTATCATCAATATTGGTTCATACATGGGCTTGCTTGGCCCTGATTACAGCCTTTATGAAGGAACAGAAATGAACAAGGACGGCGTTATTCCTGACTACTTCTATACAAAAGGCGGCATGACAAACTACACACGTTATATTGCATCGCATTACGGTAGATTTGGTGTGAGATGTAATGTGCTTGAGCTTGGCGGTCTTTATGATGTCAGCCATCCTGACAGCTTTGTTGAAAAATACGGTAAGGCAACTTGCCTTGGCAGACTGGCAAACGAAACCGATATTATGGGTACAATAGTATTCATGGCATCCGATGCTTCTGCCTACATAACAGGTGCGGTTATTCCCGTTGACGGCGGATATACAGCAAAATAATATAAGGAGATGATTTAATATGGATATTACATCAAAAAACGGTCTTAATATTTCAAAAATGACTCTTGGAACCGTTCAGCTTGGTATGAGTTACGGTGTTAATAACAGTGCAGGTAAGCCAACTGAAGAGAGAAGTTTTGCCATTCTTGATGCGGCATATGAGGGCGGTGTTACCATTCTTGATACTTCGGATGATTACGGCAATAGTGAAGAAGTAATCGGAAAGTATCTTTCAACACATCCCGACAAGCAGTTTGACATTTGTACAAAATTCAAGGTTACTGAAGAAACTTCAAAGGATATTTATAAATCTTTGAAGGATTTTGCAACACTTTCGGCAAAAAAGCTCTCAATTGAAAGAATTCC
Organism: Clostridia bacterium; assembly: GCA_017436245.1. Lineage (GTDB taxonomy): Bacteria > Bacillota > Clostridia > Monoglobales > Monoglobaceae > SIG440. The sequence goes on along the minus strand of JAFSDN010000023.1, from coordinate 11,599 downwards.
GATTTTTATGAGTCATACCGAAAAGAATTTCATAGATTACGGCGATAAACTTGTTGAGGCGCTCAACGAACTGAAGAAAGAAGGACTCATTATTAATGCCGGAATTTCAATGTCAAATAAGAATGAAATTGACAGAATAATTGATTCCGGAGCTTTTGATGCAATTCAGATTCCCATGAACATTCTTGACAACAAGATTATTCAAAACGGAACAGTCAAAAGAATGTCTGAGGCAGGCATTGCAGTTTTTGTAAGAAGTGTATATCTTCAGGGATTGTTTTTCAGAAAGAAAGAGGATTTTCTTGTTCAGAATCCCAATGCACCAAAACTGAAGCTTGAGGAAATGTATCAAAAGGTTTGGCCCGAAGTTGAAAAAGTTCGCAATTTTGCGGATGAGCTTGGAATTTCGGTTGCTCAGCTTGCGCTGTCGTTTATCCGTGATACTGTTGGTGTTGATTCGTTGGTTGTTGGAAGCGAAACACCTGAACAGGTTGCTCAGAATGTTGAAATGTTCAATACTCCAAAACTTTCACAGGATACTTTGGAGAGAATACTTAAAGAATTTACCGACCTTGATCCTTTTGTGATTTCACCTTGGATGTGGGAAGAACGCTATAAAGGATAATTTTTGAACCCGTGCAGATTGAACTGTGCGGGTTTTTTGTTACAAGAATTTTACAAAAGTATTAAGTTTATATGTTGATTGGTGTTTGAATTGGTAATTTATTGACAAAATAACTGTTTTTTGGTATAGTAAACAAACAGGCTTTTGAAAAAAGGAGTGTTTTGATGAAAAAAACAACAAGTTTGGTTTTGGCTTTTTGCCTGTTGTTTTCTATACTTTCGGTTTCATTTAATTCGATTATCACAGCAAATGCTGTTTCTATTAATGATAATAATGTTTTTGTCAAGCAATCAAGAAGCGGAAGATGTACTCTTGCTTCGGCAGTGATGATGCTTCGAAGACGTGCTATTATTGACGGTATTGACGGGTGGAATACAATAACGGAGGAATCAACCGAAGATATTGCATGGACAACCGGAGGATTATATAATAACTTTTCTTTTGCAGGAATGGTTGTTGGCTACGGTACCTTCCCTGAAAATTTGAACGAAAAAAAAGAATTTATGATTTCAATGCTTGAAATTCATCCCGAAGGCTTTCAGATATATAACCGTGACGGTGAAAAGATTCACGCTGTGTTGCTGACGGATTATGATCCGTATACTGACGTGTTTTACTGTGCCGATCCTGCAGGGGGTATTGCATCGGGGCGTATTCCGCTGACAAATGCATGGCTTCCCGGTGCAACTCAGGATGAACGTATTGAGAATCTTGATAATTACTGGTACATATCCAATAAATCGGGAGGATTGGCTGAAGGTTCATTTGAATCACTAAAGTATGGAGACGAAAATTCATCTGTTAAATGGCTTCAGGGCGCTTTGAATGATGCACTTGGCACGGAGCTTGCTATTGACGGTCAGTTTGGTTCGGCAACAGAGGATGCTGTCAAGGCTTTTCAACAACAATACGGCTTGTCGGTTGACGGAGTTGCAGGTCGGTCCACTGTGTTGAAGCTCAGACAGCTGACAACAAAAGAAATGGAAACACCTGAAGCTGCGCCTCATACTCATAACCTGATTGAAGGCTATGAAACTGCGCATCCTCACAAGGGTTACTATTTCTGTGAGTGCGGATATACTGTTTATAATGACAAAACAACCGTATACGATGATTGTAAAAGGTGCAAAACCTATGCAAAAAGTAACAGGATTACTTTGAAAATAGGCGAGAACAGTGCTATGATTTACGGAAAAACATATCATTACGATGTTGCTCCGCAGATTGTTGATGAAAGAACCATGATTCCTGTGAGATTCCTTGGCGAAATTCTTGACGCCAATGTTGGTTGGGTTTCAAATATGTCTGATATGGTTGTTGTTTCGAATGATGACACGAGAGTTGCTATTTATCCCAATTCAAATATTTCTTATGTGAACGGAAATCTTGTTATGCTTGATGCACCGTCATATATTTATAACGACAGATTGTTTGTTCCGGTCAGATTTGTTGCAGAAATCATCGGAGCAGAAGTGGAATGGGACAGCGAAAATATGCAGGTTGTTCTTTATGCTGAATAGCTTATCGAAAAAGTATACCATGCGACGGTATACTTTTTTGATATATGTTAAGTTTGCTGATTTAATAAATTCATATTTTGTACTTGAAAAATACTAAATCTTATGATATTATTTTAAAAGAATATAAAAATAGGAAGGTTATTTTATGAAACAAAGAGAAAAATTTTCATCACGACTTGGATTTCTTTTAATATCTGCAGGTTGTGCAATCGGTCTTGGGAATGTATACAGATTTCCAATAATCACAGGGGCATACGGCGGTGCGCTGTTTGTTTTGATTTACATTGGTTTTTTACTTTTGCTGGGGTTGCCTGTTATGACAATGGAGCTTTCGGTTGGCAGAGCAAGCCAGAGAAGCATTGCGTCCTCCTTTGATGTGCTGGAAAAAAGCGGTCAGAAATGGCATTGGACAAAATATCTCGGTATTGCCGGCAACTATATCCTGATGATGTTTTATACTGTAATTTCGGGATGGATGCTTATATACTTTTTCATGTATATCGGCGGCGGAATAACCGAGTTTTCAACAGCGGAGGAGCTTGGTGCTGTATTTGGCGGCATTGTGAGCAACTCGGGATTAATGACCATTGCAACGTTTTCTGTAATAATAATCTGCTTTGGAATATGCTCATTAGGTCTGCAAAAAGGTGTTGAAAGAATAACAAAGGTTATGATGATTGCACTTTTTGCTCTGATGATTGGTCTTGCGGTTTATGCCTGCACCTTGTCTGAAGCAGGAGCCGGACTCAAGTTTTATCTTATTCCCACTTTGGCGGGAGTAAAGGAAAGCGGCTGGCTCACGGTTATTTCGGCAGCCATGGGACAAGCGTTCTTTACCCTCAGTATCGGAATTGGTTCGGTTGCAATTTTTGGCAGCTATATTGATAAAGACAGAAGCCTGACGGGTGAAGCTCTTACGATAATGGGGCTTGATACCTTTGTTGCGATTATGTCGGGGCTTATAATTTTTCCGGCGTGCTTCACTTTTAATAACGGTGTGACAGCGGATGCGTCAACTGTTGGGGCAAGTTTTCTTTTTACAACTTTGTCAAGTATTTTCAACAATATGCCCGGAGGTCAGATTGTTGGAATTCTGTTCTTCCTGTTTATGGTTTTTGCAGCTTTCTCAACAGTTATTGCAGTTTTTGAGAATATTATGTCCTTCTGGCTTGAGCTAACCAATCTAAGCCGAAAGAAAATTGCAATCATTAATATAATTCTGATGGCTTTGTTGTCATTACCATGCATTCTTGGATTTACAGTTTGGTCCGATGTGCAGATTGGCGGCAAGGGTATTATGGATCTGGAGGATTACACCGTTTCGAATATAATGCTACCTGTTGGAAGTCTGATTTATGTTTTGTTCTGTACCTGCCGTTACGGATGGGGTTGGAAGAACTATTTTTCCGAAGTGAATTCGGGAAAAGGTCTGAAGGTTGCAAAGTGGCTTAGACCATATTTTGCCTATGTACTTCCCATTATAATAATTGCTGTTTTGATTATGTCAGCATTTTAATGTGAATATTTAACTAAAAAAAGCGCCGTAGCGCTTTTTTTAGTGTTTTTTTGTTGATGTTGGGGATGATGTTTCGACTACGCTCAACATGACGTTATCACAAGATAGTTTGCGTCATTCTGAGCAAAGCGAAGAATCTTTCCAAAGTGTTTACCCCAACATTTTTTACAGAACCTTTTTAGTTAAATGGATTTTTCTTTTAATGAATATTTCTTTGGTGTAATTCCTTTATATTTTTTGAATATTGCGGCAAAGTAGTTGCTGTCGTTGAAGCCGCACTCGGTGGCGACCTGAGTTACGGTTTTGTTTGTGCTTCGCAGAAGTTTTTCGGCGGCGGTAATACGTGAAATGTTAATATATTCCGAAAGTCCTATGCCAATGGTTTTTTTGAACAGTCTGCACAGGTGGCTGGGACTCAAGGCGTATTTTTGCGAAAGACTCTCAAGATTCAGTTCGCGGTCACAGTTTTCGCTTATGTATTTTGTGATGCGCTGGATTGTCTGTTCGGAGCCGGTAAGCTGTGAGGTGTTTGTTGTGCAGTATCGTGAAATGAGAATAATCATCTGCATAAAACAAAGCCTTTGCATTTCGGTGTAGTTTTTTTCTTTTTTTATACCTTCGGATTCAAGGCGTTCGATTATGTTTTTGAGCTCGGGCTGATTATCTGCAGGGATGCGGATAAAGCGTTTTTGCTTTAATTCCCTAATGTATTTTTGAAAGTCATTACCGGCAAAATCATCATCGAATGAAAACCTAAGACGTTCCACATCGGTTCGCTGACCGTTATCTGTTTTATGAAACACAAATTTGGGGATAAAAACCATATCCCCCGGTTCAAGTATAAATATTTCGTTTCCAATGAAGTACCGTGTTTTACCCTTCTCAAGAAAATATAGCTCATGACTGTCGTGAAAATGAGCATTTGCCATTGTCATGGGAACGGTATGCTTTTTGCGCTCGAAAAAACAGTTGTTTTCGCTGCTGTAAATTGCCATTTTTATCACCTGGTTGAATATTATCATAAAATTCACTCAACGTCAACAATATTTTACTGATTTTTATATATATTAGCAATAATTTAATGGAAATCAAGATAAAAATGCTGTAAAATAGGATTAAAAAGGAGGAGTAAAAATGTTGAATAATAAAACAATAAGACCCGAAAAGGTAATTCAGTTTGGCGAAGGCGGATTTCTTCGCGGTTTTGTGGACTGGATTCTTCAGATAACAAACGAAAAAACCGATTTTGACGGAAGCGTGGTTGTTGTTCAGCCAATTGAAAATGGACTTTGCGACAAGTTGACTGCGCAGAACTGCGTTTACACCCATATTATGAGGGGAATGCAGGACGGGGTTCCCACGGTTGAAAAGAAGATTATTGACGTGATTTCACGATGCGTTAAACCTTATGAGAAATGGGATTCGTATCTTGCTCTTGCTGAAAATCCCGAATTCAGATTTGTGGTTTCAAACACAACCGAGTCAGGTATTGAATATATTGAGGGTGACAAGCTGACCGATGCGCCTCCAAAATCCTTTCCTGCAAAGGTTGCGGCATTGCTCCACAAACGTTTTACTCTTGGCTTGAGGGGATTTATTTTTCTTCCCTGTGAGCTTATTGACAAAAACGGTGAGAATCTGAAAAGAATTATTCTTAAATATGCCGATGACTGGGCTCTTGGTGATGAGTTTAAAAACTGGGTCAATGAGGAAAATGTTTTTTGCAATACACTTGTTGACAGGATTGTTACTGGTTATCCAAGGGATGAGAAAATTGACCTTGGGTATGAGGATAATATGCTGAATACAAGTGAACTGTTCCATTTATGGGTTATTGAAGGACCTGAGAGCATCTGCAGGGAGCTTCCCTTTGATAAAACAGGACTTAATATTATCATCACCAACAATCTTGAACGGTATCGCACAAGAAAGGTACGTATTCTCAACGGTGCTCATACCTCAATGATTCCTTATGCAATGCTTGAAGGTGTTGAAACTGTCAGAGATTGCATGGAAAATGAAAAGCTGTTTGGCTTTGTTAATTCCTGTGTGTTTGATGAAATTATCCCAACTCTTGATTTGCCCGAAGAAGAGCTCACGGATTATGCAAACAATGTGTTTGAAAGATTCCGCAATCCATATATCAAGCATCTTTGTGCTTCCATTTCCCTTAATTCGGTAAGCAAGTTCAAGGTGAGAGTTCTTCCGTCAATTCTTGAATACATAAAAAGAAAAGGTGAAATGCCAATCCATCTTTTGCAGTCCTTTGCAAAATTAATTGATTTCTATAAAACAGACATGACAAATGACGATAAAGATGTTACCGAATTTATGAAGAATTCGGATGTTAAGACAATTCTTGCAAATAAAAAACTGTGGGATGAAGATTTGAGTCATCTTGCTTGTGAGGTTGAAAAATATGTTAATAAATAAACTTGATAATGTGGAAGTTAATCTTGAGGACGGACATAAGTATGCTGTGCGGGATATTGCATCGGGAGATAATATAATTAAGTTTGGAAATCCAATCGGTCATGCAACCTGTGATATAAAGCAGGGCGAACACGTTCATTCCCATAACATGAAAACCAATCTTTCGGGCAATCTTGAATATAAGTATGAGCCTGAGTTTTATGACATTCCAAAAACTGAATGTGACAGAACATTTATGGGTTATGTGCGCGAAAACGGTGATGTGGGAATTCGCAACGAAATTTGGATTATAAACACAGTGGGATGTGTGAACAAGGTTGCAAAGCGTCTTGCTGAACTAACAGGAGCATATACCTTTGAGCATCCCTTTGGTTGTTCACAGCTTGGTGACGACCACAAGAACACACAGCTTATTTTGAAAGGTCTTGTGAATCATCCCAATGCGGGGGGAGTACTTGTTCTTGGACTTGGCTGTGAGAACAATAATATTGAGGAGTTTAAAAAGGTTCTTGGTGAATACAATCCCAACAGAGTCAGATTTCTGAACACACAAGATGTTGAGGACGAAATTTCAGAAGGCGTTAAAATTATTGATGAACTAAAGTGCTATGCAAATAAATTTGAAAGAGTCCCAGTTCCCGTATCAAAGCTCAAAATCGGTCTGAAGTGCGGGGGTAGCGACGGTTATAGCGGAATTTCAGCAAATCCGCTTGTGGGAAGGCTTTCAGATAAGCTGATTTTAATGGGTGGAAGTTGTGTTCTTACTGAAGTTCCCGAAATGTTTGGGGCTGAACATCTTTTGATGAAGCGTGCCGAATCTAAAGCCATTTTTGACAAAACCGTTTCATTGATAAATAACTTCAAGGACTATTTTACTCGTCACAATCAGGTGATTTACGAGAATCCGTCACCAGGCAACAAAAAAGGCGGAATAACCACTCTGGAGGAAAAATCTCTTGGTTGTGTTCAGAAGGGTGGCCTCAGTACGGTTGTTGATGTGTTGAAGATGGGAGATACATTAACCAAAAACGGATTAAGCCTGATGGACGGTCCGGGCAACGACATTGTTGCAATAACCAATCTCACAACTGCGGGTGTACACATGGTTCTGTTCACAACAGGCAGGGGAACACCTGTGGGTGCACCTGTACCCACTGTCAAGATTGCAACCAACAATACTCTCGCCGAAAAAAAGAAGGGCTGGATTGACTTTGATGCATCGCCTGTACTTTCGGGAAGTCTCTTGACAGATGAACTTTTTGACTATATAATTGAAGTTGCATCGGGAACAGAAACCGCCAACGAAAGAAACGGTTACAGAGAAATTTCGATTTTTAAAGACGGAATAGTTTTGTAAAAAGAAAGGTGAAGAAAATGGGAATTATTAATGATAAATTTATGTTGAAGAATGATACAGCACAAAAACTGTATTCAGAATTAGCAAAGGATTTGCCTATTATTGACTATCATTGTCACCTGTCGCCACAGATGATAGCGGAAGACTATAGATTTAAAAATGCCTATGATTTATTCCTTGGCGGAGACCATTACAAATGGCGGCAGATGCGTTCAAACGGCATTGATGAACGCATGATTACCGGCGATGGAGACGAGTTTGAAAAATGGATGGGATTTGCAAGAACTTTTCCCCTTCTCATAGGAAATCCAATTTTTCACTGGACAAGTCTTGAACTGAAAAGATATTTTGATATTGACGTGCCTTTGAATGAAAATACCGCAAAGGAAATATGGGATAAATGCAACGAGTGTCTTGCAAAGCCTGAGTTTTCGGCGCAGAACCTTATCAAACGGTCAAATGTTGAGGTTATTTGTACAACAGATGACCCTGCGGATGATTTGAGATACCACAAGCAGTTGAAGGAACAGGGATTCCCCACAAAGGTGCTTCCAACATTCCGTCCCGACAAGCTTGTGAACATCGAAAAGGTTGAGTTTTTGCCTTATATCGAAGCTAATGGAATTGACAGCTATGAAGAGGTGCTTGCTTTTGTTGGTGAAAAAATCAGATTTTTCCACGAAAACGGATGCCGACTTTCGGATCATGCTCTTGAATATGTTCCCTTTGCGCTTGGTGATGCAAAAGTTGTTTTTGAAAAACGTGTTAAGGGTGAAACTTTGAGTATTGATGAAATTGACACATTCAAGACGGCGGTTCTTGCCGAATGTGCAAAATACTATACAGAGCTTGACTGGGCAATGCAGCTTCACATCGGTGCGCTCCGAAACAACAACGGAAAGATGTTTTCAGCCCTTGGTGCAGATACGGGCTTTGATTCAATCAATGACCTTTGTATTGCCGAAAAGCTCTCGGCGTTTATGAACAACCTTGAAAACAGTGACATTCTTCCCAAAACAATTCTTTATACTCTTAATCCAAAAGATAATTATGTTTTGGGCACAATGCTCGGAAACTTCCAGAAAGCGCCAACTGCAGGCAAAATCCAGTTTGGTTCAGGCTGGTGGTTCAATGACAATCGTGACGGAATGGAGGAGCAGATGAAGGCTCTCGCAAACCTTGGAATACTTGGAAATTTTGTTGGAATGCTCACAGACTCAAGGAGCTTTGTTTCGTATCCACGACATGAATACTTCAGAAGAATATTCTGTAATCTCATTGGCGGCTGGGTTGAAGATGGTGAATATCCTGACGATTTTGATTCGCTCAAAACAATTGTTGAAGGTGTTTGCTACAAAAACGCCAAACGATATTTTGGTTTTTAATTGATTCTCTTTATGAAAAAAACAGTGCATATTCAGCCCTGCAGAGGTCGTGGAATATGCACTGTTTTTATGATTCATTGCTTACTCGCTGTATCTGTACAATGTGCAGCCTGCTTTTCGCATCATTCGTCCTGCACGTTTGTATGCTTTCTTAACTTGCCGTTTATTCATCGGATGAACGGCTAAAAGCAATCCGCCGCCTGCGACAATTCCTGCAGCCATTCCGGCCAAAAATGTTTTCATGTTATGCCTCCCTTCGATTTATATAAATAGTATTGGTTTTTTTATGAGTTTTATTTGTTCATTTTATTCCTGAATTGGTTTTATATAAACCTTATTTTCCTGTATTTTTAATTCCTTTACGGGGACTGTTTCTTGCTTATAAAAGAATGTCGGCTTGAAAATAAAATCAGTTATTTCGCCGGTCTCAAAATCAAACCTGAAATCTTTTATTTTTTTTATTTGTCCTTTTTGGTTTTTTATCCCCACAATATCCTTTTCGCAGACGCTTTCGCTGTCAAAGTTGATTTTTTTTGCCGAATATTTCCTGTTAAGAACAATTCTTTTTGATGTTAATTTGTGAATATCTGAGATTTCAACACGTCTTTTTATTGGAATAATACTCAGTGTTTCGATTATCAACGCATCAACCAGACCATTTGTTTTGGAAATACTTATGCCTTCAACTTTTCCAAAAGGTTCTTCGGAATCAATAAGGAAAACAGGTGTGCCTTCAAGAGCTTTTTTGGTAATCAGAATTTTTATCCCCCCTGATATTGAAATAAGACCTGCAAACCAAACATAGCTCGATTTGCGGGTCTTACTCAAATCAATATTTCAACAAACAAATCCTGACTTTTGGATTAACTTAAATTAGTTATTGCCGTTTGCCAGATCCTGTTCATACTTTTTGATCATCTTCTTTACCATCTGACCACCGATTGAACCGGCTTCTCTTGATGTGAGATCACCATTGTAGCCCTTCTTGAGCTGTACGCCTACTTCTGTTGATGTTACTTTGTATTATTAAAAAATGTTGAGAAATGATTAATATGGAGACACCTATACGGTAGGTGTACACATCAAACTGACCATATACTACTTATTAAAAACAAAATAGTTTTTTCAGATCATATTTTATGTGGTCTGTTTTTTTGTGCAAAATATAAAAATATGGAGGGAATAATAATGAGTGATAGAATAAGGACAAGCTTTGATTTCTATTACGGGAAAGAAGCAGAACAATTTAGTTTTTACAGAATTCCCAAAATGCTTTTTAAGGATGAAAGATTTAAGGGATTATCTTCAGATGCAAAGATTCTTTATGGGTTATTATTGGATAGAATGTCGCTGTCAATGAAAAATGGTTGGTTAGATGATGAAAATAGAGTATATATCTATTTTACAACAAGAGAAGCTATGGAAGACCTTAGTATTGCAAAAGAAAAATGCACAAAGATTTTTGCAGAATTGGATAGCGAAAAAGGGTGTGGCTTGATTATCAGAAAAAGGCAAGGTCTTGGTAAACCGGATATGCTTTATGTTATGAATTTTATGAGTTTTATATCTTCTGATCAAGAAGAACCATCGGCAACGTATGTCCCTTCTACTAGAGGTCGGAAAATCGAAAAACAAGAAGTTCGAAAATCGAAAGTCAAGAAGTTCGAAAATCGAACCTCTGGAGTTTCGGAAATCGAAAGTCTTGAATTTCGAAAATCGAAATCTAATGATAATGATATAAATGATATTAATAATAATTATACTGATTTTAATGAAATCCATCCTATCTCATCTCATCAATATGAAGATATGCCAAAGAATAGAGATGTGATGGATGAGATAAGCGAACGCGGCAAATACAGAGAATATATTGCTGAAAGTATTGAGTATGAGCTTATTTCAAAAAATTATAGCCAGATTACAGCGGACGAGATTTTAGAGACGATGCTTGATGCTGTATGCAGCAAAAAAGATTACTTGCGCCTGAGTGAAGAGCTGATGCCGCAGGCGATTGTCAAAAGTAGATTGCTAAAACTTAGTTACGAACATATAGAGTATGTGTTAGACAGCCTGAAACAAATTAAAACCAAAGTGCGGAATCCTAAAGGGTATTTACTTACTGCTCTATATAATTCGTTTACAACAATGGATACATATTATACGGCTAAGGTAAACCATGATTTGTACGGAAAAATTAAGGAGGAGACAGGTTATGAAGGAAAACAAGAAAAAGGAGACTGAAAAAATTTCAAGAGAGGAATATTTGTATCATAATACAGAATTGCTCCTGAAAAAATATCGTGATGTTGTTTGGAGCATAGAGGTAGCAATGACACAAACGGAATTGGATTTTGAACTCGAGATGGATTGTGGTCTGGGTGAATTCTTAGAAATGTCTTATGTTGCCGGAGCAGATTTTCTGGGAACACAAATACAGGAACAAATGCGGACTTTGGAACGAAATAAAAAAATGCTGAAAATAATAGAAAAAGCGGTTGATGTGTTGAAATCAAACCCAACTTTTGGTGAAGAGTATTATTGGATATTACATTTTACCTATTTATCAAAGAAGGTTTGTCCAACGGTTGACGAAATAATAGAAAATGTATATGGCAAAACACATAAATATATGTCACAAAAGACCTATTTTAAACATAGAAAAACGGCAATAAACAAATTGAGCACAATTCTCTGGGGATTTACAGCAAAAGATTGTTCTTCTATTATAGATAAGTTTGTGTGAAAAAATCGAGTAAATTATAT
>JAFSDN010000022.1 GCA_017436245.1 Clostridia bacterium | reverse complement strand
CACGGGCGCTGCCCTTTCAACTTTTTCGCTGTATGAAATTAATCCTGTTGTGAATGATGTTGACTTTTCCGATGGCTTGCTTACCATAAACTTCAGCGATGAAATGAATGCTGATACGGTTAGTTCTTCAAGCGTATATCTCACAGCCAGCAATGGCGATGTTCTCAATGCGGATGTGGCTAAAAAGGATGAATATACCTATACAGTTGATATTTCCAAGGCAAACAAGGAGCTTTCATATACCCTGACCATTGAAAATACAATAAAAAACAAAAAGAATGTTGCTCTTGCTGAATCTGTGAAAATAGATTATGAAACTCTTTCGGAACTTGTGGTAAATTCTGTGACATTGCATGAGTCTGTTGACGGAAGCGGCAGCAGTATAGATAATTTTCATAATCTGACCGAAGCATCGGTGAAGGCCAATGTATCAAACTTTTCTTCGGTAAAACAGAGTGTGGTTGTATGTGCTGCACAGTACACATCAACAGGTATATTAAAAAATACTGAATGGAAAGATGTGGATATTGATTCAGGGACTACCAAAGAGGTAGTTATGCCCTTTTCCATTGACCCGGAGCTTTACGACTCTGAGATAAAAGTTTTTGTATGGAAAAGTGATTCATTGTCACCTCTTGAACAAAGTAAGGTATACAAGGGTAATATCAAAAATATTTATGTCTCAGCAAAAAATGGTAATGATTCAGCGGCAGGAACCCTTGACAAGCCCTTTGCAACAATTGAAAGAGCTCAGAGCGAAATAAGAACCTTCAACAGTGGTATGTCGGAAGATGTAAATGTTTATCTTATGGAAGGTACATACGAGCTTGACAACACCCTTGTCTTTACGGAAGAAGACGGCGGCAAGAACGGGTACTTTGTAAATTATCAGGCATACAACAACGAAAATGTTGTGATTTCGGGTGGAAGCAAAATCGAGGGCTTTTCGGATGAAGATGGTGACGGAATTTATTCTGCATATGTGACTGATGATGACATAACGACCATACGCGAGTTATACATAAACGGCAACAAGGCTGTAAGAGCAAAGAGCGAAACAAAAATCAGTCCTGTTTCAATGTATGAGGTTGACGGAAAGAAGCGTGGGTACTACGTAAACTCATCGGACATCGGACTGTTTTCCAATCCTGAGGATATGCAGCTTCATTATTCGAGAGGCTGGACTTCGGTTACCATAAATGTGAAAGGTCTTTCCGATGCAGGAAACGGGCAAACTCTTGTCCTGATGGATGATATTCCTTTTGAGCTTATGACGACTTTTAAGCCGGATGAAAGTACATCCTCTCCTGTTGACGGAAAACTGTATCATATATTCTGGCTATCACTGCAGAACAAGTTTTATGCAGAAAATGCATTGGAGCTTTTGGATACTGAGGGTGAATTCTATTTTGATAAAAAGTCGAGAGTTTTGTACTACAAGCCTTTTGAAAATGAAAATATGGAAAATGCCTCAGTGTATGCACCAAAACTTGATGAGCTTGTGAGAATAAAGGGCAGTGACCTTGACAATAAGGTTGAAAACATAAGTTTTGACGGTATCACGTTTACACATGCAACCAACACGGACTTTGACAAAGGCTTTCTTGGCGATCAGGCTCAGACGCAGGTCGTGTTTGAAGTGCCTGAATCTGCATACGCTCCGGGTAATATAATAGTTGACGCGAACATAACAGTTGCGGCAGCAGAAAATATTCAATTTGAAAACAGCGTATTCACAGGTCTTGCGAAGGTTGCCATTGGACTTTATGACGGTGCAGAAAACGTTTTGATAAACGGAAATGCATTCAGCGACATTGGTGATTCTGCAGTAACTGTCGGAACTCCCCAGGACGCTTATATGGAGGACCTGTCAGACGGAAAGAATGTTGCATACAACAAAAAGGTTACTTCGACTGTAAACGAAATAGGCAATTATGCCGCTTATGCCAATGATGGTGACGACCTGAGAGGCTGGAATATTTATGATGAGCGGACATATGTTCCAGGTGTTACAAATTACACCAATGAATATTGGCAGGTTGATTTGGAAAAGCCCTATGAAATTGATAAGATTATCTTAAAGCAAAGAGCCACAAAGTCCGAAAGAACGGATTTTGAAGTTCTTGCGTCGAATGATGAAGGTTTTTCAAAATATACTGTGCTGTACAGCATTGGTGATGTTACCGATGAAAAGTACACCGAGAGCGGAGATATAACAGCGGATATTACTGATTCTGAAAAATATCGTTATGTAAGAGTCAGAAAAACAAAAAATAGCTACTTTTATTTACCCGAGATTGAAATTATCTCAAATGACGAGACAACTCCTTCAAAAGAGGTGTGCAAAAACAACGTAATTTCAAACAACTATATTACGAGAATCGGGGATTACAACTGGGGTGCTCCGGGCATTCAGGCTTATTATACCGAAGCAACCGAAATCAGCTCAAACTATATTTGTGATATACCCTATTCGGGCATATGCTTTGGCTGGGGCTGGACAGGCACGTCTGATTCTGTAACAAGCAAAAATACAGTTGTGAAAAACAACCGTATTGAGGACTACGCACAGCGTTCCTATGATGCAGGCGGAATATATACTCTCGGTCAGGAGCCGGGAAGTGAGATTTTTGGAAACTACATCAAAAATCAGGTGAATGCATACGGGGCTTATTATCCTGACAGCGGTTCGGCATATACATATGTGCATGACAATGTGTTTGAGGATATAGATATGGCCTTCCATATTCATTCAAACAAACAATATGACCTGACAGTTGAAAATAACTACAGCACAAACGGATATTATGTTGATAAGGGTGCAAACTGCACGGTTGAGGCTCCAATTGTGTTTGCAGGGGTTGATGTTCCTGAACAGGCTGCACAGATAATTGCTGGTGCGGGACTCACCGGGGATTATGCTTCACTTGTAAGCAAAGTGCCGCAAAGACGTTTTCACCTGACTTTTGAGGATATGTACGGAAACATAATTGAAGAGAACAATCCCAATATTCTTTCCATGCCAACAAGAGAGGTTCTTATACCCAATTATCTGACAAGAAAGATTTTGGAGGCGGAGAACGTACTTGAAATGTATCCAAATGCATCCGAAGAAGAAAAAGCGACCTTGTATTCTGTAATAGAAGAAGCGGAAGCTATACAGAAGATGGGTGCTTCGGCTGACCGTACCTTGGTTGTTGAAGAGAGAATCAAGTTGATAAATGCCATAAAGGCGTTTTTAGATAATATTAATTAAGAGGGGAAATGATTATGAAAAAAGGAATGTGTATCGGGTCTGTTTTGGGGGACACACTATTTGAAAAAATGGATTGTGTAAAAAAAGCAGGCTTTGACGGAGCGGAATTAAGTATAACTGTTGGTTCGCAACTGGACTTTACATCAACGGGCGATGATATAAAAAAGGTCAGGGATTATGCAAAGGAAATAGGTCTTGAACTGTACAGTTTGAGCGATTCCACCTGCTGGCTTTATTCGCTTACATCTCCTGACAGTGAAAACAGAGAAACAGCGAAAGCGCATATTATACGTCAGCTGGAAATGGCAAATATGCTTGAGTGTGACACCATTCTGGCACTTCCCGGCATTGTAGGTTGCGATTTTCTTCCGGGATTTGAGCCTGTTGATTATGCTGAGGCTTATGAACGGGCACTTGAAGCTGTTGGCGGACTTGCTCCCTATGCTGAGAAGTACGGTGTGAATCTTGCACTTGAAAATGTACACAATAAGCTGCTTAATTCGCCCGTTGAGTTCAAGGATTTTCTTGATAAAGTCGGCAGTAAATATGTGAACTGTTATTTTGATGTGGGCAACGTAATGATGTTCGGGTATCCTGAGCATTGGATAAGATGCCTGAAGGACAAAATCAAAAAGGTTCATTTCAAGGATTATCAGATAGCAACTCATAATTTTGTTGACTTGCTTGAGGGTGATGTGAATTATCCTGAGGTTATGAAGGCGCTGGGAGAGATTGGTTATGACAACTGGGTTACAGCGGAGCTTCCTCCCACTAAGTATTATAAAAATTCAACGCTTTATACTTCATCGGTTGCTATGGATATTATTTTGGGAAGAATTGAGATTTAACATAAAAAGGAGTGCTTTATATGATTTTTGAGAAAAATGACAGAATACTTTTCACGGGAGATTCTGTAACGGACTTCGGACGCCGCAGACCGGTGGGCGAAGGCTTGGGTGAGGGTGTTGGACCCGGATATGTGAGAACTGTTGAAAGCTTCTTGAATATTTTTTATCCCGAGCTTAATTTGCGTATATCAAACACCGGCAACAGCGGTGACAGCAGCAAGGATTTGCTCAGGCGTTTTGATGAGGACGTTGTGGCATTGAATGCTCAGTGGGTGAGCATTCTCATTGGGGTAAACGACGTATGGCGTCAGTTTGACACACCTGCCATTGTTGAGGATCAGGTGAGCCCTGAGGAATTCCGTGCAAATATTACGGAAATGATTGAGAGAATCAAGGATAAAACAAAGGGAATATTTCTTATGACTCCGGTATACATGGAGCCGTACAAGGAGGACCCTCTCAGAAAGCGTCTTGATGAATACGGTGCAATTCTGAAGGAGCTTTCGGAAAAATACGGATGCATATATGTGGATTTGCAGAGTGCTTTTGACGAATACTTCAAGCACAGACATTCAAGCTTTATTGCATGGGACAGAGTTCATCCGAATCAGTCGGGTGCCATGATTATTGCAAATGAGTTTTTAAAGAATACAGGCTTTGATAGAAACCGTTTGTTGTGATATAATATAAAAGGAGGAAGAACAAATGTTAAATTATGCTATTATTGGTCTTGGCGGACTTGGAAAGGTACACTTCAGAAATTATTTTGAGATTAAAGAGAAATTTAAGTCAGATATTAATCTGGTTGCACTTTGTGATGTTGATGAAACACAGTTCACAAAAGAAATCACCACAAATCTGGGTGGAGATACTGCACCCATTGATGTATCGGCATTTAACCTTTATACCGATGTGGATGAGCTTTTGGCAAAGGAAAAACTTGATTTTGTTGTAACAGCACTTCCTACATACATTCATGAAACCATCGCCGTAAAGGTTATGGACAAGGGTATTCACGTATTTTCGGAAAAGCCTATGGCAATAAGCGTTGAAACCTGCAAAAACATGATTGAAGCCGCAAAAAGAAACAATGTAAAGCTCCAGATAGGACAGTGCTGCCGTTTTGAAAGCCCAAGAATAAATCTCAAAAAGGTTCTTGATGAAGGCAAGTTTGGCAAGGTTATCAGAGCAGAATTTTCAAGATTCTCACCAAAGCCCCTTTGGTCGTGGGAAAACTGGATTCTGGACTATGAAAAGAGCGGGGGTGCGGTTCTTGATCTTCATGTTCATGATGTTGACACCATGCAGTGGTTGTTTGGTAAGCCAAAAAGTGTCATTTCTGCTGCAAGCCATGTGAAGGATAAGTATGAGTCAATATGCTCAAACTTTATCTATGATGGCTTCTATGTAACCACAATGACTGACTGGAGTATGGCAAAGACAACTCCGTTTGTGGTAAGAGGAATTGTTAACTGTGAAAAGGCAACACTTGAAATGAAGGATGACGGTTCTGTGTGTGTATATCCTGAAGATGGAGCAGTTTACAGTATTCCCTGTGCAGAGTACAACAATATGTATGTGGCAGAAATACTTGAATTTATTGATTGTATAGAAAATAACAGAGACAGTGAGATTATCAATCCTGAAAGCACAATGCTTACGGTTGAACTGTCCTACGCAGAAAAAGAATCAGCTGAAAAAGGAGTAATGGTTTATGTATAATAATCGTATAGGTGTAATATTCAATCTTGACAGACTTCTGAATGAAGGCCCGGATTTGCTTTTTGCACTGGGACTTGAATGTATTCAGCTTTCGGTGTGGGATACAAAATATTCCACAAAGGAAAATGCTGAAAAAGTAAAGGAAATGCTTGGTGACAAAATTGCTGTTTCCTCGGTGTGGGGAGGATGGTCAGGACCTCAGGTATGGGATTTTCTGGACGGACCTCTAACCTTGGGGCTTACACCTCCTGAGTACCGTGAAAAGAGAATAGACGATTTGAAAAAACACGCTGAATTTGCGGTTATGGTCGGAGCACCCAATCTTGCAACACATATGGGCTTTATGCCTGAACAGCCTTGCTATCCTGAGTACAGGGGTGTGGTTAACGGCGTAAGACATATAGCAAATTACTGTCTTGGTTTGGGAATTGATTTGAACTTTGAAACAGGTCAGGAAACACCCGTAACACTTATGAGAGTTATTCAGGATGTTGGAAACAGCAATCTCGGAATAAATCTGGATCCTGCAAACCTCATTATGTACGGAAGAGCAAATCCCGTAGATGCCCTGGGGATTTTTGGTGACAGAATAAAGGGTGTTCATGTTAAGGATGCGGTATATCCGAAGGATAACTTCTATGTTCTGGGTGCAGAAAAGGTGGTAGGCGAAGGAAGTGTGAACTTCCCGGTATTTTTGCCGAAGCTTTTGAAGCAGGGTTACAAGGGTGACCTTTATATTGAGCGTGAAATAACAGGCGATCAGCAGATTGTGGATATTAAAAAGACCATCACATATGTAAAGAATTTGATTGCGACTGCAGATAATGAATAAATAAAAGAGCATAATTAAAATCGGTTTTGCGGCAGTATTGTGCGTGCTGCCGCAAAGCCAAAAAAAGCAGGTTTGGAGGTTTCTGATGTATAAGTTATTAATTGTAGATGATAATATGCGGGAACGAAACGGTGTTTCCAATCTTAAAATCTGGAATGAGCTTGGATTTGATGAAATTTATACTGCTATAAACGGTCAGGACGGCTACGAGAAGGCACTTGAAATCAAACCTGTACTGGTTATTTCTGATGTTTCAATGCCTGTTATGGATGGGCTTGTTATGGCAAGAAAGATTCTAAGAAGTATGCCTGATGCAAAGTTCATATTCATGAGCTGTTTTGATGATAGCGAATATATAAGAAGTGCAATAGATTTAAATGCTTTTGCATATATGCTCAAGCCCATAAATATTGACAAGCTGAAGGAATGTGTAATTAAAATATTAAACATCAGTGAAACCGAACAGATACAGAAAAACAAAATCGCACAGATGCAAGACCAGATAAAGAAAAATCTTCCCATAATAAAGGAACAGATTGTCCGTGACTGGTTTTATGGAAATATTCCTGACGGAAAATATGAAAACCTATCTCCGCTAGATTTGGATATACGCAGATTTCATGCGGTTGCAGGGCTGCAGATTAATAATTTTGACAAGCTGACGGAAAACTCCGATTACAAGGATAAATACCTTATTATAAACCTTATTGTAAGCCTGCTTAACAATCTTCAAATCGACGGCATCAGGTGTATTTCGTTTATACACGCAAAAAATGAAATCGGCATTATGATGTATATTGATGAGGCCGAGGATATTGACGATGCAACCAATGTTTGTATTGATGTTTTTGATTATATAAAAACTGAGATGAATGAACAGTTGAATATTGATGTTTCGCTGTATATTGGCGGAGTGTCGGAATTTTATGAGGAGGTTCCGAACTTGTTTGAAGTGGCAGACAAGTTTATGCAAAACGGAATTTGTGCCAAGAATAACAGTATCATTTTTGCAAAGGAAGTTCAGATTGCAAATGATACATTTGATTACGATATTTCAAATCTCAAAAACGAGATTTTTACTATTATAGAAAACGGCAGCACCGAGGATATAGAGGCTTTTGTGAAAAAGTATATTTCCACCGATGAGATGCAGTCGGTGCTTGCTGTGAGAAGGTTTGTGTTAACGGTGATAACCATTCTTCAGCTGGTGCTTTATGAAATGGGTGAAAATTTGAACGCCATATTTGATGATGAGTTTTTTGTATGGGAAAAAATTACACGTTATGACACCATTTTCGAAGTAAGAAATCTTCTTAAAAATATTTTAAGGTTTTCGGTTGAATACCTTCAGGAGAAGAAAGGCAACAGAAATTTGCGATTGGTAAATGATATAAAAAAGATTGTTGCGGAACAGTACGCAAGTTTAAAAAGTATGGAGCAGATTGCTTCACAGACTTATTTCAGCGCTGTTCATGCCAATATGATTTTCAAAAAACAAACCGGATATACAATATTTGATTATCTTACCCATTACAAGATAGAACAGGCGAAAAAAATGCTTGCTACGGGAAACTACAAAATTTATGAAGTTTCTGATTATCTGGGGTACAAAAGTAAAAATTATTTTAGTGCATTGTTCAAAGAATATACGGGTGTAACACCAAGTCAATACCGTAATTCTGCAGTAATCGAAAAGAAGGAATAGTCTATGCAAAAGAAATTAAGTTCGGTTTTATATATAACCCTCATTGTTGTGCTTACATCTGCTTTTATTATTCAGGGAGCAGGTATATTTATTAATGCTTATGATGAACATTTGACCAGTGCACAATATCAGGCGGAGGCAATATGCAAGGAATTTGACAATGAGTTGAATTACTATCTGGATATTAGCCTTAATATTATCACAAACCCTCTCATTATTGAGCTTTTGCAATTTGACGAGGATTATTCCATGCAGGATGCATTTGATGATATTACCTTTGTGGGGAAATATTTCAGCAGCTTTAAGGAAATCGAGAATTATATGCCCGACCAGATGTGTATATATGCAAACAATTACTTCCCGATAGAAAATGCGTATATTTATAACATTTCTGACCTGCAGAAGAAAAAGGCGTGGGGACAGATTAAAAATGCAAAAAACTATGCCTTTGTGTGGGAGTATGGGGGTACAACTCCTGATGATATGTATCTTTCTTTATACGGTCAGATATTCAAGTCCACCGAAAGCCTTGGTTGGCTTGAAATAAAAATCCCCTATGAAAAGATTATATACAGTTTTGAAAATGTTCCTTTGAATGAATTTAATACCGTGGTTTTAAACTCCTTTGGCGGCACGCATATATACAGCAGCTCTGATGAAGTTTCCGGCAGGAAGATTGAGTTGACTGCAATAAACGGAGACAAGATTTTGTTTTATATAGATATGCATAAGGCCATGCTGGATACTTATAATATAATGGTCTGGCTTATAATAATCTATATTATTTTTCTTATAGGAGTGAAGTTTGTCTCCAAGAAAATTATTACAAAAACCACAAAGGAGCTGGGCGATTTTATTCAAATGATTCGCTCGGATGATAATTTGCTTTATAATTCGGAGCTTATAGATGTGAATGGTGATGATGAAATTGTGCAAATCAAGAAGAAATTCAAGGAATTGATTGCAAGAAATAATCAACTTCATGAGACGGTGGAAAAAGCAAATTCCGAAAAACAGCATGCGGAGCTGAATTTTTTGCAATACAGCATAAATCCACATCTTTTGTATAATTCATTATCGTGCATAAAATGGTGTATTATGGAAAAATCGGAGGACGAAATCAGCGATATTATTGATAACCTTACAAGCTATTATCGTATAGCGCTTTCCAGTGGCGAGAATTTCATAACAATCGAGGAGGAGCTTAAACTTATCGAGCGTTATGTGAATATAATGGAAATCATTTACGGCACAAGTATCAGTCTTGAATTTGACGTTCAGCCTGATTTAAAGAATACATATACGATAAAAATGCTTTTGCAACCTATTGTAGAAAATTCTATTTTGCATGGTTTGAACGGTGTTGATAATGCAAAAATCAGTATTTCGGTTCAGGGCAGTGGCGATGATGTTGTTATAACGGTCAGAGATAATGGCTACGGAATGAATGAAGAAACCATCAACAATCTTTTGAAGGGTGAGAACGGCAGAAAACAAAAGGGTTACGGAGTGCACAGCGTTATAAAAAGAATAAGCTGTTATTACGGCGCTCCCGGCAGAGTAGATGTTGTTAGTGAAATAAATTCAGGAACTGAAATAACAATTCACATAAAAAAAATATCGGATTTATCAGAGATAAAGTAATAGAGGAGAGATACCATGATGGACAAAAAAGCAATACCCCTTCCCAAACTTTCGGAAAACAAATTTGAATTTGAACATTTTCCCACAAGAATGCAGGCGTTTATTTTTAAAAACTGGGATATGGTGCCCAAAGAAAGAATAGCGTTATGCCTGAAAACTGATGTTTTGAATATAGAAAAGCAGGCAGAGAAAATGGGTTTAGGACCGCAGGGGGACGTCTCTGTGTGGCTTGAGCGGGGTTATATATCAATAATAAAGGTGAACTGGAATTTGATACCGTATAGTCAGTTGATGACCCTTCTGGATTTTGATGCAGAACGGCTTGCGTTTGTTCTCAAGGAAGAAGATTTTCTTGACATCAAGCTGGGCTGGACCAAGCCTGACTGTCCTGAAATAACGTATTGCGAGCTCAACGATGAGCAGGAAAAGCAAACTGAAAAAATCAGGAAGATTATTACGGAAAGTTTTGCGGATTTGGAAGAGAAGTTTGATTGCAAACCCTTTGATTTCTTTAATTCACATTACAACGACACAAAAAAAGCTATTTCGCCAACGCACAACGGCGATATTACGATTGATGAATCATGGTGCATAGATGACAGAACAAAAGACGAAAATGTTGCTTTTATGACAGAGCGCTTTATAAATTCACTCTCTGAAAACTGGGGAGTTGCTTTGAATTACGGCAAGCAAAACAGCCCGATGATTTCTATTGATTTTCTGGAGGAGAAGAAGGAAGCCGAGTATCATGAGATATGTGTTTCGGATGAACTGATTTCTATAAAAGCGGCAGACAGCGCAGGAATACAAAGAGCACTTACCTTTATGGAGGATTTGGCGCAGTGCGCAGGTGGATTGAGCTTTGAAAAAAAAGTGTATAAGCGCAGCGCAGTATTCAAAACAAGGTTTATATATTCTTTTTGCGGTTTGTATAATGACGCACTTGATGTTGACAGCTCTGTATACTGTCCCGATGAGCTTTTGGAAAAATACGCAAAAGTCGGAATAAACGGAATATGGATTCAGGCTGTTTTGTATCGGTTGCATGAGTATGCTTTCAATCCAAAACTCTCGGTTGGCTGGGAAAAACGTCTTGGTATTCTTTCTGAGTTTGTGAAGAGGGCAAAACGATACGGAATAAAGATATATTTGTACATAAATGAACCGAGAGCAATGCCTCTGAGCTTCTTTGAGGAATATCCTGAGCTTTTGGGAAACAAGCGTGATGGGTATGGTTGTCTTTGTACTTCCACATCAAAGATTCAAAACTATCTTTCAGAGGCAATAGAGGGGCTTTGCCGTGCTGTACCCGACATTGGCGGTTTCTTTACTATTACACGCTCGGAAAACATAACAAATTGCTATTCTCTGACAACGGAAATGACCTGTCCGAGATGTGCAAAACGCGAAAAATATGAGGTTATTGCAGAGGTAAATGGAATTATAGCCGAAAGTGCAAAAAGAGTTAATCCCGATATACGAGTGTTTGCGTGGGATTGGTCATGGAGAATGGGTGAATTTATGTCACCGGAGGAAATAAAAAAATGCATAGAGCTTATGCCCAAAGACGTTGTGTTGCAATCAAACCGTGAAACGGAGCTTCCCACATATGTTGGCGGAATAAAGGGCGAGGTTAACGACTATTCGGTTTCGGTATGCGGAGTGAGTCTTTATGCGCTGGAAGAATGGGAGCATGCAAAGAATACAGGTCATGAAACCTGTGCTAAATTGCAGATAAACAACAGCTGGGAATGTTCAACCATTCCATATTTGCCGGTGTATTCGCTTCTTACTGACAATGTTGAGCTGCTTGCAAAAAATGGCGTAAATCATCTTATGCTCAGTTGGACTCTGGGCGGTTTTCCATCGCCTAATATAAAAATTGTTTCTGAATTGTTTTTCAAGGAAGAGAATGAAGAAAAGCCGGATTATGACATAGTATATAAGAGCCTTTACGGAGAATATGCCGAAACGGTGAGAAAGGCGACCAAAGTTTTTGGCGATGCATTTAAGGAGTTCCCCTTTCATATAGATACGCTTTATGTGGGTCCGCAAAATGGCGGAGCGTCAAATCTGATGTATCTGAAACCCACAGGGCAAAAGGCAACCATGACGTGCTATGCTTTTGACGACCTTGAACACTGGCGTTCCATTTATCCGGAGGATGTATTTGAAAATCAGTTGGAAAAACTGTGTGCTCTCTGGGAAAAGGGTCTTGAGCTTCTTGAGGATATGCCCGACTGTGAGTTTAAAGATGTTTCCAGGGCAACATATATTCAGTTTAAGGCATCTTACAATCAGGTTCGCTTTATTCGCCTGAGAAACCGTTATATTGAGAATATGAATGAAACGGACAGAAAATTAATGACAGAAGTGCTGCGTGATGAAGCGGATATTTCAAAAGAGCTTTTTGCTATAATGCGCAGAAATCCGTCCATAGGTTTTGAAGCGGCTAATCACTATTATTATACACAAAGTATGCTCAAAGAAAAAATTCTGAACTGTGAGTATTTGACGGAAGAATTGAATAAAAACTAAATAATTCGAAAGCAGGGTGATTTTATGAATAAAGTAAAAATAGGAGTTGTAGGATTGGGTCAGAGAGGTACTGACCTCATCGAAAATTCCATACTCAAAATGCAGGATGTTGAAATTGTTGCTGTGTGTGACGAATATGAGGACAGATATAAAAATGCGGCAGAGCTTGTCAATAAGGCAAAGGGTTATGTGCCCAAGGGTACGGCAAATTACCGTGAGCTTGTTGAAATGAGCGAAATTGAGGCTGTTATTGTGAGTACGTCATGGGAAACTCATGTTGAAATTGCTGTTGCTGCAATGGAAGCCGGTAAATATGTGGGAATAGAAGCAGGAGGAGCGTATTCAATAGAGGATTGCTGGGAGCTTGTACGAACAAGCGAAAAAACAGGAATGCCCTGTATGCTTCTTGAAAACTGCTGTTATACGCGCCGTGAAATGATGTGTCTCAATATGGCGAAAAAAGGTATTTTTGGTGAGATAGTTCACTGTGAAGGTGGATACCATCATGATTTGAGATACGAGATTTCTTTTGGTGAGGAAAACCGTCATTACAGATTAAGAAATTACAGGCTTCGTAATTGTGAGAATTATCCAACCCATGAAATTGGTCCTATTGCAAAGATATTAGACATAAACAGAGGAAACAGGATGTTGTCACTGGTGTCTGTTGCATCAAAGTCTGTTGCTCTGAACGACTATGCTTCTTTTAAGGACGGGGTTAATCCAAAGCTGAAGGATACACGTTTTGCTCAGGGCGATGTGGTAACCACAACAATTCGTTGTGCGGGTGGCGAGACCATTACGCTCACATTGGACACAACCTTGCCAAGAACCTATTCAAGAGGCTTTAATATTCACGGAACAAAAGCGTATTTTGAGGAAGCTACAGATTCGGTATTTATGGATATTGCCAATGATTTTGAGGGTGATGTTGACTGGGGCAAATTTGATTGGGCACACGCAAAAGAAAATGCAGATGCGTATGCAGAAAAATTTGACCATCCCATTTGGAAGCGGTTTGCAAATGAAAAAATTGAAGGAGGACACTGTGGCGGAGACTGGCTTGTTTTGAGAGCGTTTTTTGAGAGCGTTGCACAGCGGGCAGATGTTCCCATTGATGTTTATGATGCGGCAGCCTGGATGTGCATAACAACACTCAGCGAGGATTCTGTTGCTATGGGCGGACATCCTGTTGCTATCCCTGATTTCACCAGAGGAAAGTGGATAAAACCAAAAAAGCAGACGCTTGTTGAAACATATCGTCTCGATAAAATTCCGGATATTGAGTAATTGGTATCCGAACGAAGGGAGGGAAACGTAAAAAATCAAGATTATTTTCGGTGAGATAATCTTACATTTTTAAGGGTGGCAGTTGAATAAAGGGGTTTTGAATCTCACTAACATTTTAGAAAAAAATTAGGAGGAGATTGAAGTGTTAAAAAAAGTATTATCATTTTTGACAGTTTTAGCTATGACTTTATCAATGATTCCGTCAGTGGTAATGGCTGACGATGTAGTGAAAGAGCATGGAACAGCGTTGACGGACAGAAGTTCGGTGGATGTTGACATCCGTTTTGGTGTTTTCGGCGACTCCCATGTTACGGTCAAGCCTGAATGGACAACGGCAGATGCGGCATTGGACAGACTTATGGCGGCTTACAAAATCATCGACCCTGATATTGACGGCTTTGCAATGCCGGGTGATATAATTTATAATCTTGGACCGAAGCAGGAAGAAACCCCGGATGATAAGGTGAAATACAATGCAGTTATCGGGGAAATCAAGGAGGATTTTCCCGATATAACAACAGCTCAGCTTGCATGGGCAATGGGTAATCATGAGGTTACTGCCGGCGCATATGCTAATTCGGCAGAAATCGGTAACTTTGACAATGGACGAACATGGCAGGAAGAGGTAGCGGATAACTACCAAAATTATCAGGATGTTTTTAATATGCATCCGATACATAGTCAGGTCATAAACGGATACACCTTTGTTACAACGGCGGCTTATGACTATTTGAACAACTATGTGCATCCTGATAACAAATCTGTAATATCAGAAAAAGAGCTGATGATGAAAGAGCTTTTACAGGCAGGCCTCGATGCTGACAGCACAAAGCCCGTATTTTTCATAACCCATGACGGCTTAGACAAAACATCAATAGCAAGTGCCGGCACAATTCCCACACGTTATTCCAAAGAATTCCGTGACTTTGTAATTAATAACCCAAGAATTGTAACTATTACGGGTCATTATCACTATCCTTCAAACGACCCAAGATGTATCTGGCAGGATGAGTCAACAGGCTCAACACATATTACGGTGCCTGCTGTAATGGGAATGGCAAAGACCTATGGTGCAATGACAGATGTTGTTTCAAACAATTCTCTGGCAACCCAGGGTATGTTCATAGAGGTAAAAGGAAATGTTGTTACTCTGAGAAGATTTGATTTTGCGGACAAAAAATATATTGGTGAACCAATTGTGTTTACTGCCGGAGAAGAAGCAGTACCTCAGTATACAACAACAGGCAGACTTGCTGCCAAAACATCAACTGTAAATCAGGCATATTTCCCTGAAGGCTCAGAAATTACGGTAAGCAATATAAAATCTATATCTGCCGATATTACTTTTATGGATGGCAAAAAAGACGGTGAATCAGCACCGGGCTTGCAGGATTACTTCCCGTGTCTGTACAGAGTTGTTGTGAAAAACAAGGCAACAGGAGCACAGGTGAAATCAACTGCTGTACTGGGCAACTTTATGTATAACACAGTTGATACATTGTGGTTCCCGGAAGACCATGAATATCACGAATATACAGGTATGAACAAGACAAGGATTCCAAGAAAGGTGTCAGTCACAGGTCTTGAAAGAGATACAGCGTATACGGTAACAATCACACCTGAATCGGTGCTTGGTCAGGTTGGTATTCCCATGAGCACTGAGTTTAAGACAAATTCTGACAAAACACCGGCGCAATTGGCACTTACACAAAAATTCAATCAGAATGTGGCTTTTGGGAAAGCTGCTGTTGCTGAACTGCAGGATGGAACCACAAGCAACTGGACCAGAGTTACAGACGGCAATACTGCGCTTTGCAGTGAAGGCACTGTGAAGGACGGCGGTGCTATAACCCTTGACCTTGGCAGGGCATATAACATAAACAAGATTGTTCTGGATGTTCCCGAACAAAGCTCTGCAAAACAGTACTACAAGCTTCAGCTTTCAAACGATTCGGACTTTGCTGAAAGTGAAACAGTAACAATTCAGGAAAGAGGCGGTGTTGCCAACGTTGCCGATGCCACAGAATTTGTAAACGGCACAACGTATACAAAATCGCTGGACAGCAGCAAGGCATACAGATACGTGAGATACTTTAACACTCTGGAGTCAGGCAGAGGCAAGTATATGCATATAAACGAGCTGGAGGTCTATGCTGATGTTTATATGACCGATGTTACTGACGGAGCAAGTGCCTCGGCTTCGCAGGCGTACACAGGTCATGCTGCAAGCAAGGCAATTGACGGTGTGGTATCGGAGTCAGGTTCGTGGTGGTCTGACTGGAATTCAAAATACAATTATCTCCAGATAAATCTGGGCAAATCCTATCCTGTATCTATGGTTCAGGTTGATGCAGGTATGGACGAAACTCCAACAAACTTTGATGCAACCTCATCAAGACAGCAATGGTATATATACGGAAGTAATACTGTTGCATCATCGTCAGAACGTTTGGACAGCTCAACAATAACTGCAAACGGATATACACAGCTTGGCTATGTACCATATCTTCCGATTTATAATCCTGCCGGTAAGGAATATTCGCTGAACAGTACAGATATATCGGCAACATCTGAAGGTATAGCGAAAAGTGTATTTGACCATACACCGTATCAATACATAACGTTAAAACACGCTACTACCGCATTTGCTTCCATAGCCGAAGTGAAGGTCTGGGCAATCAATCCTACAATGGCGGGTGCTTCGAAAACGGATGGCGGCATTAAGATTTCGTTCTCAGAACCTATGAATGTTGATACTTTGAATGCTGAAACACTCAAGGTTTACAACGGAAACGATGAATGGCTAAGTGATTTAACTTATACTGCGTCGGATGATGGTTGCTGTGTGACTGTGACCGGAGACGGCGTAGAAGATGCCGTACGGGTAGAGGCTACATATTCGGTACTGGCACAGAGCGGTATGGATATTGCCGGAAATCTTGTCAGATATTTTGAAAACAATGTGGATTTGTCTGATAAACCGGTTATAACAGAGAAAAATGTTAATGTAGCCAAGGGCAAAACAATAGATGGCGTTAACATTAAGCTGGAAGGTTCAGCTTCTCTTGCTCCGCTGGTTGATGGAGATGAAAATACAAGTGTTTATATGTATTCAAACATCAATTCGGCAAATGAGACCAATGTGGTTCCTTCCAATATAACAGTTGACCTTGAAAAACGTTATGCAATTAATAAAATAGAACTGGTAATGGATAGTGTCAACAATCAGGGCAAACAGTGCTTTGAATTGCAACTGTCAAACGATGCGGATTTTGCAGATTACGATACGGTGTTTACAGCAGGTTCTTACAATGATATTAACGGAGAATCCGGTTTTGACGGAGATAAACTCACAGTCAAGCTGGACGGCTTGTATGATTACCGTTATGTAAGGATTGCAAGAAAGGCTTACGGTTGGTTCCAGGCGCGTGAAATTGCAGTTTATGCTGATGTAAATTATATGGAAATCTCAAAAAATGCGTCTGCTGCTTCAAGCCATACATATTCTGCAAATATGGCGGCTTCTGAGTTGGTTGACGGTTTGACGGTAACGCCTGACAACGGTTGGTTTACGGGATGGAACAGTGCGGGCGGTACAATCCTTGAAACAAGTCCGTGGGTTGTTCTTGATTTGGGCGTAGAGGTTCCTGTCACAAAGATTAATCTGTATGCTATGAATATGAATATTGCCGATCAGTTTGGTGACCTCGATTCAAGACGTTTCTGGAATGTATACGGAAGCAATCAGGCTCCTGAGACTTCGGAATTGAATACAGTTGCCAATGTGTGGCCTGAGAATAAGTCCATAACAGATGATAAGTACACAAAGTTGTTTACCACAGATATTGTTGCACTTCCTGCAAATAAGGGCGTGCTGGATAACTCATACAACTGTGCAGAAATGACGAAAATATGGAATAGTGGAGTATATGACACGGAAGGTTATCTGTCAGAGAATGTTACAGGTAGTTACAGATATATTACCTTCCATAAAGGGTATAGTTCTTTCGGCTCTTTGGGTGAGGTTCAGGTATATACTGTTGCTCCCAAGGTAAATTGTGTAAGAACAGACGGTAATACCGTCACAGTTACATTCTCAGATGCAATGTTCCCCACTTATCTGACCGATGAATACATCAGGCTGTATGACAAGAATGACTGCGCTGTTGAATATACAAATCCCACAATTATTGACAATTATACATATTCTTTCACTGCAAACATTGAAGAAGGAAAAGAATATAAGGTTGTTGTTAATAAAAATGCAAAGGCATTCAGCAGTATTCCTCTTGGTGTTGACAATGTACTCACCTTTGGTAAATCAGACATAACCGTAGATGTGATTGTTAAGAATCTTGACGGTGGTGAAGTACCGGAATTTGCTGATGGTGCAGAATATAGCTTTGATGTAGCTGTAAAAAAAGATGGTGCAGAAAAAGCTGTACATGCAATAGTTGCACAGTATGACGGCAAAACAATGGTAAATGCAAAAGCCGTTGATATTACAGCAACATCAGACGCTGAGGCAAAAAATGTTTCCGGATTTAAATATAAAACCGGAAATAGCTTCAAAGTGTTTGTATGGGAGGCAGATACTTTGACTCCCTGTTGTGAGATTGTTCTGTTGGATTAAAAAGAAGCTGTATTAATACAACAAAAATGACGGGGCTGCTGCAACAGCCCCGTCAAATTTTTTAATCAATGTTTCAACCTGTCTGAAAATTTACAAAGTATTTAGTCAGCGTTGTTCACTAAAAATTCCTTTAGTTTATTAAAGCTTTCATCGCTGATTACATGTTCAATTTTACAGCTGTCTTCAAAGGCGGTTTCTTTGCTGACACCAATGGACATAAGGACAGATGCAATTATATGATGACGTTCATAAACCTTTTCAGCGATGGCAAGCCCGGATTCGGTAAGGCTTATGCCGCCGGCATCATCTATGGTAATATAGCCCTTTTCACGAAAGCTCTTCATTGCAACAGAAACGCTTGCTTTTGTGAATTCGAGCTCGTGAGCAATATCAATACTGCGGACAAAGCCCGTTTCCTTTTTTAACATAAAAATCGCCTCAAGATAGTTTTCTGCGGATTCGTTTACTTTCATTTAATCAACCTCGAAAAAGTAATAGCTTTTTGTTCATTATACCAAAAGAAAAAGAATTTGTCAAATTTCATGCTCCATGGAGGAAACTGTTTTGACAAATTCTTTTCTGAATGGTTGTTTTACACTTTAGTCTGTCAGATGATACAGGTCGCTGATTACCTCACACAAGGTTATGGGATAAACATTGTTCTCGGCAAGCCAGTTGCAGCACGCAGTTGCTTCTTCTATTGAAAAGAATACATTTGCGGCCGATGCCGTGTCTTTGGGATCGGACTTGAGCGTTGCTGTTATGCCGAATGGTTTTTCGTTTTCGCTGCGGTTAACGTCAATCCGATAGCTGACATCCTGTGAATCCGCCAGTGTTTTGAGTGTTTTATATTCATCCATTCAAATTACCTCCGATAAGTTTAATGCTGACATATTCTATTTTAAATGATTGAAGTTGTTATTACATCCATTACATGTCGACAAAATAAGACAAAATTAAAAAAGCTCGAAAATGCTGATATTATAAGGAAAAATGTTGAAAAATATAAAAATGTGTTGATTATGTAAACTAATTATGTTAACCTAAGATTAAAAAATATTGAGGAATGGTGAAAATATGAATAAGTTATTCAAAAGATTTGAGGAAATGTGTGATTTGTCAATTTTGCTGATGTTTTTGGGTGTTAAAATGGCTTTTTGTGTACTTGCCGTCGGAATAGCTGCATATAAATATAACGAAATGTTTGTCAACGGATATGGAAACCGGGTGTTTTCCTTTCAGATTGTTCAGACGGCGTGGAACCTTCTTGTGATATTCATTCTGGGAGCACTTGCCTTGGATTGTACAACCAAAAGATAGCTGTCGGGGGCATAATATTTTCCAAATATTAAATGGTAATACTTGACGTTTGTGTTATTTTGTAGTATTCTATAAAAGCGTTATATTGAAGAATAAGGGGGCGTAGCTTTGGAGAACAAAAAAAATAAATTCTTGAAAGGTGCGTTGGTGCTTGCAGGTGCAAATCTGCTTGTTAAGATTATAGGGGCTTTTTTCAAGGTTCCTTTATATAGACTTATCGGTCCTGACGGTAATGGGATTTTTAGCGTTGCATATCAGATTTATACATTTATGTTTATTATTGCAACAGCAGGCTTTCCCATTGCTGTTTCAAAAATGGTTGCAGAAAGCACTGCCAGAGGCGACGAATATGATGCCAAACGAGTTTTTCAGACGGCGGCACTTTTGCTTGGAGTTATCGGTCTTGTGGGAAGTGTTGTTCTTTACGTTTTTGCCGATAAACTTGCGGTTTGGATTGGCAATGAACAATCTGCCACCTGTATAAGAGTTATTTCTCCTGCGGTATTCTTTGTTTCGCTTGTTTCTGCTTACCGTGGCTTTTTTCAGGGAAAGCAGAATATGTTTCCCACCGCGGGTTCGGAGGTTGTTGAAGCCGGTGCAAAGCTGATTATTGGCATAATTGCGGCATCGCTGTTTGTGGGAATGGCAGTTAATCCTGCGTTGCCCGGTGAGTTTGACTTTTCGGTAAACGAAATAAAGTCGGCAAAAATTCAAACGGTATATTCTGCAACCGGCGCTATTTTTGGTGTTACTGCAGGTACGTTCCTTGCTTTGCTTCTGATGCTTATAATATATGTATATACAAACAGAAAACATAAAGTTGCTCCTGTTTGTGAATTGCGGTCAAGATTCAGCATTATGAAAAGCCTGATAAGGATTGCAATTCCCATTACAATTGGTGCTTCGGTT
Organism: Clostridia bacterium; assembly: GCA_017436245.1. Taxonomy (GTDB): domain Bacteria; phylum Bacillota; class Clostridia; order Monoglobales; family Monoglobaceae; genus SIG440. Next base: position 17,076 of record JAFSDN010000022.1, on the reverse strand, counting down.
TCAAGTTTAACAAGTCTGGTTGACCTTGGAACAATAATGAACCGTCTTGTTGTTAACCCTGATGTTTTTGATGGATATTCACATCTTTTTGCCGAAGGTACTGATTTTGCAAAAAATATGGCTTCGGAAGGCTGGACCGGTCTTGAACTGTTGCAGCAAAAAGCCAATACCCTTTACGGTGTGTATACAGGTCAGGCACAAACAATGTTCAATCTTCCGCTAACAATTGTGGTTGGGCTCAGTATGAGTATTGTTCCTGCCATTTCAGCATCATTGGCGCAAAAACGTCTGGGTGATGCACATACCATGACGGCAAGTGTTCTCAGAATAACAATGCTGTTTGCTCTGCCCTGCGCGGTTGGATTCTATGTGCTTTCAGCACCGATACTTCACATTTTGTATGCTGATGCAGATGCGGCGTTCCTGCTGCAAAAGCTTGCATTTGCTGTTACTTTTGTTGCGTTGGTTTCGGTAACCAATTCTGTTTTGCAGGCGTACGGAAAGGTATATTATCCTGTTGTGAATATGCTTGTGGGCGGTGTTGTAAAGGTTTTGATGAATTACACTCTGATTCCTGTCTGGGGTATTGATGCGGCACCAATTGCAACAACGGCTTGTTATGCAATAATTGCGCTTTTGAATTTAGTTTGCATCGGAAAAATTCTGAAAATAAGAATCAGTCTGGCTGATTTAGTTTTAAAACCGTTATGTGCGGCACTTGTTATGGGAGCGGCTGTTATCTTTATTTACAAAACCTTTGGGGATGTTCTTTTGGGTACAATCGGAACCTTTGTTATGATTGGTTTCGGGGCCGTTGTTTATCTTGTTGCAGCGCTGATTGTGCGTGCCATTAAAAAGGAAGATGTTTTGAACTTGCCCAAAGGCGAAAAAATTGCGTCAATTATGACAAAATTTAAATTACTTTAGTTGGAGATAATATTATGGAGAACAAATACACAATAGATGACTTGATTAAAATTGTTGAAAAGCTCAGGGGCGAAGGCGGTTGCCCCTGGGATATTGAACAAACGCACCAGAGTATAAAGCACAGCATTATTGAGGAAGGCTATGAGTTGATTGAAACTCTTGATGAAAGAGCATGGGAAAAGGTTGCTGATGAAAGCGGTGACCTTCTTTTGCAGATTGTGTTTCATGCTCAGATAGGTAAAGAAAACGGTGAATATAGTATGGACGATGTTTACAAAGCCGTTTGCGAAAAAATGATTCACAGACATCCGCATGTTTTTGGTGATGTGAAGGTGAAAGACAGCAATGAAGTTCTGGAGAACTGGAGCAAAATAAAACGTGATGACAGAGGTCAAAAAACCGTAGCTCAGGACATGGAGGCGGTTTCGGCATCCTTGCCATCACTGATGAGAGCCCAAAAAATACAGGGAAAGGCAGAAAAGGGCGGTTATGTTTTCAGCGAACCTTCTGTGGCGTCTGAAACGGTGTATAATCTTATTGATGTTCTGGCAAAGAATACCGATAAAGAGGTTGCGGAAAAATATGTTGGGAAAATGCTTTTTGAAGTTGTTTCCATTGCCAAAAAATATGGGGTCGATGCAGAAACAGCACTCAATAAGCAGACAGAAGCATTTATACACGAATATTCAAAATACGAAAAATAAGGAAGATGTAAAATGAGATTGGATAAATATCTGAAAGTTTCAAGATTGATAAAACGAAGAACGGTTGCCAACGAAGCCTGTGACGGAGGAAGAGTTTCGGTAAACGGAAAAGTTGTGAAGGCGTCCTATGATGTGAAAGTCGGCGACGAAATGGAAATACGTTTTGGAAGCAGGGCTTTGACGATCAGAGTTACAGATGTCCGTGAGCAGGTTGGCAAAAGCGATGCGGCGACGCTTTATGAGGTGATAACACAATAGATTGTGGGTGAGAAAAAATTTCTCACCTTTTTTTTGTTTTTTTTAACAAAAAGTTCTTGACAAATTGGTTAAAATTTATTAAAATTAGAATGTATATGTTTTTGATAAAAATTCCATATACTTGTTCTTTATATGTATTTCTTTGTATAGCAATTTTATTGTTATGAATGTTTAAACTGGCGAAAAACGCAGATAGTTTTATATAATCTATGAGTATACGTCAAATACAATTTAAGGGAGGTGTTAAAAAAATGGACGTGATATATTATATTATTGTCGGTGTGGTTTGTGCAATTGTTGCGGGCTTTGCTGCTTTTAAGTTCGGTTATTCGTACCGTATAAAGGTTGCTGAGGCAAAAATAAACAACGCCGAAGAAGAAGCAAAAAAGATTATTGAAAATGCAAAATCAAAAGCAGTTAAAGATGCAGAACATACAAAGAAAGAAAGACTTTTGGAAGCAAAAGAAGAAATACATAAAGAACGAAATGAACTGGATAAGGAAATAAAGGAAAGAAGAAATGAACTCCAGCGTCAGGAACGTCGAATTCAGCAGAAGGAAGACGCAATTGACAAAAAGACACAGGTTCTTGAGAAAAAAGAAGAACAGGTGCAGGGCAAGTTAACCGAGGTTGACGCTCTTAAAGAAGAAGTTGAAAAAGTAAAAAAACTTCAGTTGTCTCAGCTTGAAAAACTTGCCGAGCTTTCTGTTTCCGAAGCAAAGGATATGCTTCTCAAGCAGGTTGAAATTGATGCAAGGCATGATGCTGCTCTTCTTATCAAGAGTATTGAAGAACAGGCAAAGGAAGAGGCTGATTCAAAAGCAAGAAACATTATTACCGGTGCAATTCAGCGTTGTGCTGCTGACCATGTTGCTGAAACAACTGTTTCGGTGGTTCAGCTCCCCAATGATGAAATGAAGGGAAGAATTATTGGTCGTGAAGGCCGTAACATCCGTTCAATTGAAACTCTTACGGGTGTTGACCTTATTATTGACGATACTCCTGAGGCGGTTATTCTTTCGGGCTTTGACCCTGTGAGACGTGAAATTGCAAGACTTTCACTTGAAAAGCTCATTGTTGACGGAAGAATTCATCCCGGCCGCATTGAGGAAACTGTTGAAAAATCAAGACGTGAGGTTGAAGCCATAATCAAGCAGGAGGGTGAGCAGGCAACATTTGATACCGGTGTTCACGGACTCCATCCTGAGCTTATCAAGCTTTTGGGCCGTCTCAAATACCGTACAAGTTACGGTCAGAACGTTCTCAAACATTCAGTTGAGGTTGCGCATCTTGCCGGACTTATGGCGGCAGAGCTTGGTGCGGATGTTGCTCTTGCCAAGAGAGCGGGTCTTCTGCATGATATTGGTAAGGCAATTGACCATGAGGTTGAAGGTTCTCACGTTACAATCGGTGCTGATGTTGCCAAGAAGTATAAAGAAAACGACAAGGTTGTTCATGCAATCATGGCTCATCACGGCGATGTTGAACCCAATTCGCTTGTTGCATGCCTGGTTCAGGCGGCAGATACAATTTCTGCGGCACGTACAGGTGCAAGACGTGAAAATATTGAATCTTACATCAAGAGACTTGAAGCTCTTGAAGAAATTGCAAATTCATTCAACGGAGTTGACCGTTCGTTTGCAATTCAGGCAGGCCGTGAGGTCAGAATTATGGTTAAGCCTGACCGTGTTAACGATGACGAAACAATTCTTCTTGCAAAGGATATTGTCAAGAAAATTGAAAGCTCCATGGAATATCCCGGTCAGATTAAGGTTAATGTTATTCGTGAACTGCGTACAGTTGAATATGCAAAATAGGAGCCTGAGCTCCATGGAAAAGGCTGCTGTTTGCAGCCTTTTTCTGTTATTTTAATGACATATAAGGAAAGGTATTTGTTTATGAGAATTCTTGCGGTGGGTGATATAGTTGCACCTGACGGACGTGAATTTATTTATAATAATTTAGGAAGAATAAAAAGGAAGTTTAATATAGATTATTGTATTGCAAACGGCGAAAATACTGCCATAACAAACGGAATAACTGTTGATATTGCAAACACCCTTTTGCAATGCGGAGTGGATGTTATAACTCTGGGAAATCACACATTTTCAAATAAGGAGTACGAACAGGTTCTCAATGACATTCCACGTGTTATAAGACCCCTGAACTTGCCGGAAGAAACCGAAGGTATGGGGTATTTTGTGGATGATTTGGGCTTTTTGAGAATTGCCGTGATAAACGCTATGGGCCGAATTAATATGGACCCCATTGACTGCCCATTCAGAGGTACTGAAAAGGTTTTGAAAAAAATTGACGGCGAAGCTGATATAATTCTGATTGATTTTCATTGCGAAACAACAAGCGAGAAACTGGCATACGGAAATTATTTTGACGGAAAGGTTACGGCAATATTCGGAACGCATACTCATGTTCAGACGGCTGATGAACATATTTTGCCCGGTGGAACGGGATATATTAGTGATTTGGGAATGACCGGTGTGCGGGACTCAATACTTGGTGTAAAAAAAGAAGTTATTATGAATATGATGTATACCCGAAAAAAATATAGGTTTGACAAAGCTGAAGGCGAAGTTTGGTTCAACGGTGCTGTTTTTGAAATTGACGATAAAACAAAAAAAGTTACAAACATTGAACGTCTTTATTTTTCAGAAGCTCAGCTTGCCGGGAAAGGGTAAAAAATGCCAAAAAAGATAGTATTTGATGACAGAGTATACTTTCAGAGTGATGTTTTAAACGAATCGGGCTGTGTGAGCCATTGCTTCACATCAAAATGCGGTGGCGTCAGCTGCGGTACGGTAAAAGGCCTTAATCTTGGATACCGTGTTGGTGATAAGCAGGAGGCAGTTGATGAAAATTATCGTCTTGTAGCCGGGGATTTTGGCTTTGATTTTTCAAGAATTACTGCCGGCAGACAAACCCATTCTTCAAACATCAGGATTATAACAGAGAGTGATGCAGGCAAGGGGGTCAGTCGTGAAAGTGAATTTGAAAATGTGGATGGGCTTGTGACGAACGTAAAAGGTTTGCCACTGGTGGTTTATTACGCAGACTGTGTTCCGATTTTGTTGGTTGACGAAACGGCGGGGGTGATTGCGGCTGTTCATTCGGGGTGGCGTGGGACGGTTGCAAAAATCGTTAAAAATGCTGTTGATATCATGATTTCAGACTTCGGGGCTGATTCGGAGAAAATCAAGGCGGCAATTGGACCTTCAATCGGTTTGTGCTGTTTTGAAACAGGTGAAGAAGTTGCTTGTCAGTTTGATGACTCGCTGCTTGAGCCCTGGGGTAAGGAAAAATTCAAGGTTGATTTACAGAAAGCAAATGAAAATATTTTGTTGTCATGTGGGTTGGCACAGAGGAATGTTGATGTATTGAAAATCTGTACGGTTTGTAATAATGATATTTTGTATTCTTACCGTATGGAAAAAGAGGCAACGGGAAGAATGGGAGCGTTTATTTCCTTGCAATAATTGAAGGTTAAAAAAATATTAAGGTGGAAGAATTTTGAAAAGAATAATTGCTTTGATTTTGATTGTAAGTTCGGTTTTTGTTTTGTTTTCTTGCGGCGACAAGGAAAAGGAGCAGAAAAATCAAACTTCTGAAAATAAAAAACTTTCGTTTGAAAGTACAATTTCTGTTTTTGCACACAAGCCGGATACCTTGTGTCCCTTGTTGAGTGCAAGTGAATCCAACAACCGTATGCTGCAAATTGTATTTGACGGTTTGGTTGGTTTGAGCAAGGAACTTGTGGCAGAACCGTGCCTTGCAGAAAAATGGCAGGTGTCAGAGGACGGGAAAATATGGACTGTGAAGCTGCGTGAAGATGTTATGTGGCATGATGGTAGTGCTTTTGAAGCAAAGGATGTTGTTTATACGGTCAGACAGATTAAAAAGAGTGAAAAAAGCATTTATGCTTATAATGTATCGAATATATCCGATGTGAGAGCGGTTGGAGAGTTTTCTGTTGAGTTTGAACTCAAAAAGCCATGGCTGAACTTTATTAATCTGCTGTATTTCCCGATTATCAAGGAGCACAGTGGCGATATTGATGGGGAAAACTTTCAGCCTGTGGGAACCGGTCCCTATGTTTTTAAAAGTAAAAAAGAGGATTCAACATATTACCTTGTGCGAAATGATGAATGGTGGGGTGGAAAACCCGTAACTGAATGTATTCAGGTTGAGATTCTTGCAGATGCCGAAACAGCTCTTTATGCCTTGAGTGCTGGTACAATAGACATAACAATGGCAACAGATACCAACTGGGGAAAATTTGTTGATCCTGAAACAACCGCATACAGCACAATGGAAAGCTCTGAGCTTACCTTTTTGGGAGTAAATCATGGTAACGTTACCTTGAAACAGCCTGAGGTTCGCCGGGCAATTTCATCTGCTGTCAACCGTGACGAGATGGTTGATAATATTATGATGGGATATGCTACGGCGACACGTGTTCCTGCACATCCCGGCTGGAAGGTCTGTGCTGAAAGTAAATTTGATACCAAACAGAATCCGGAAGCTGCAAAAAAAGAACTTGAAGACAATGGCTGGAATAAGCAGAACGGGTTCTGGGATAAGTCGATTGATGAGGAATACTGTAAAACGGATTTCAGATTGATTTACAATGAGGAAAATGTTATTCGCGAGAATATTGCCTTGCTTGTTGAAACCAATCTTGAAAGTATTGGAATCAATGTTGTGACGGAAAAACTTTCATATGAAGATTACGAAAGCCGAATTATGGACGGTGATTATGATTTATTTGTTGGTGGTGTTATTGTTTCGCCCGATATAAATTTTTCGTTTATGCTTGATGAAGGAAATATTTTTGGTTTCAGCGGTGCCGAAATGCTTGCAGCAAGAGATGAAATCAGCACACTGGATGCGTCCGAACCTTCAAAGGTTTATGCATCAGTGCTTGAAAAACTTGATGCCGAAAATCCGATTATAAGTCTGTTTTTTGAACAGAAGGTGCTTATACACAACAATCGTATAGAAGGGGAATTTGTTCCAACTTCATTTGATGTATACAGAGGAATTGAAACTTTGAAAAAGAAAGAGGTTCAGGAGTGAAACGGACAATAATTCATATTGATATGGATGCTTTTTTTGCTTCCATTGAGGTCAGGGATAATCCGTCTCTGAAAGGAAAGCCATTGATTATTGGCGCACTTCCAACCGAGAGAGGTGTTGTTTCCACCTGTAGTTATGAGGCAAGAAAGTTCGGTGTACATTCAGCCATGAACATCAAAGAGGCGTATAGGAGATGTCCTCACGGGATTTATATGCACGGCGACCACAGAAAATATGCAGAGGCATCAGCACAAATTCATGAGATTATGCTTCAATATACGGACGTAATTGAATTTGTTGCTCTTGATGAGGGTTATATGGACGTGACACATTCTTTGAGGCTTTTTGGAAGTGCCGAAAAAATCGGAATGCAGCTGAAAAAAGAGATTTTTGAAAAAATTGGTGTTACTTGCTCGGTTGGAATTTCTTATTGTATGATGGCGGCAAAGTTGGCAAGTGAGGAGAAAAAGCCTGACGGATTTTTTGTTATTCCTGACAGGGAATCTCTTGTTTCATTGATTTGGAACCGTTCTGTGAACGTGATTTCGGGTATTGGTGCAAAAACTGCCGAAAAACTCAGATGTATGGGGATTGTTACGGTGGAGGATTTGCTGAAAACCCCTGCTGAAAAGCTGGAATGTTTTGGTGTTGCAGGGAAGGAGATGCTGAAACTGGCCTCGGGCTATGATGACCGTCAGGTTATTGCAAATTCTGCCGCAAAATCAATCGGTCGCGAACATACATTTCAGTATAATGTTGAAAACATCCATGAGCTTGAAGATGCTTTGATTTTGCTTTCAAGGGATGTGAGTCTGCGTGCAAAACGTCAGGGCGTATGGGGCAAAACTGTTACATTAAAATTGAAGTTCAGCAATATGAAAAGTATAACAAGGGCAAAAAGCGGCGATGCGGTGAATTCTGCAAAGGAAATATTCGGACGTGCAAAAGAGCTTCTGGAGGGTGAACGTCTTGCTCAGAGTATACGGCTGATTGGGGTTTCACTTAGCAATCTGCAGGAATCGTCCGAGGAAGAATTCAGACAGATTTCATTGTTTGAACAGCTTGAACCTCAAAGGGATGCGGTAAAAGAAAAAGCCAGAAATCTTGAAGACGCAATTTTTGATTTGCACACAAAGTACGGCAGAAATATTCTGAAAACAGGAAAAGAGCTTGAAGTATATCAGAAAATCTATAATTCAAAAGGATAAATAAATGTCGGTTGGCGACAGAACGGAGAAGATTATGAAATTATCAAAAATTAAAGAAATTCTTGATGCAGAGGTTTTGACAGGTGCGGATATGCTTGAAACAGATGTTGATTCCGCTTTTGGCAGCGACCTGATGAGTGACGTGCTTGCATTTGTCAATGACAGGGTTTTGCTTCTTACGGGTCTGGTAAATCCGCAGGTTGTAAGGACGGCAGAAATGATGGATATTTCTGCAATTGTGTTTGTGAGAGGCAAACAGCCGGACGAAAATGTTATTGCATTGGCAGAAGCAAAAGGGATTGCAATTCTTACCACTGCACACACCATGTATGTTGCCTGCGGACGCTTGTATAATGAGGGTCTCACAGGTGACGAAAAGGAGGTGTGATTGTGGCTGAGCTTATGAAGCTGCATTATGAGGTGAACGGTGATGATTTTACCCGTGCAGGAGAAACGTCAAGCAAGGTGAAAAAGACTCTGAATCAACTGGGTTTTAATCCCGAGGTTGTGCGCAAGGTGGCAATTGCCATGTATGAGGGTGAAATCAATATGGTTATCCATGCTGACGGCGGAGAGATTGATGTTGCAATTGCGCCTGAAAAAATAACTGTTGTAATGAAGGATGTTGGTCCGGGTATTCCTGACCTTGATATGGCTATGACTGAAGGCTTTTCAACTGCCGACCATTCTGTTCGTGAATTGGGGTTTGGTGCAGGTATGGGACTGCCTAACATGAAAAAGTATTCAGATGGATTGAATATTGAAACCGAACTGGGAAAAGGAACAACGGTAACCCTTGAGTTTAATGCTTGATGAAGGAGTAGTCAATTGTGTTGCCCGCAACACAGATGCGTTAAAATTTATGCGGGCAGAAAGGCTGTGAACTGTTATGGAGACATATTGGCATTCGGTTACGTTGGACAGAGATTTGTGCAAGGGTTGTACAAATTGTCTGAAGCATTGCCCCACACAAGCCATTCGTGTTCAGAAGGGTAAGGCGAAAATCCTGAAGGAACGTTGTATTGACTGTGGGGAATGTATCAGAGTTTGTCCGTATCATGCGAAAAAGGCAGTTGCCGATTCACTTGAAATGCTTAAGGAATTTAAATATAATGTTGCATTGGTTGCACCTGCGTTTTACGGGCAGTTTTCAAAAACAGAGAGCGTTGATGTTATACTCAGTGCCTTGCTTGATTTGGGCTTTGATGATGTTTTTGAGGTTGCACGGGGGGCTCAGGTTGTGACCGAAAAGACAAAGGAGCTCCTGGCATCGGGCGAGCTTATGAAGCCTGCAATTTCATCTGCCTGTCCTGCGGTTCTGAGACTGATTGCAATCAAGTTTCCGAATCTGATTGCAAATATTGTGCCCCTCAAGTCGCCAATGGAGATTTCTGCTGAACAGGCGCGTATTGAGGCTGTGAAAAAATCGGGATTAAAGCCTGAAGAAATAGGCGTATTTTTCATAAGTCCCTGTGCTGCAAAGGCAACCTTTGTAAAAGGAAATTATACTGTAAAAAAATCAGAGGTCGATGGGGTAATTCCAATCAAAAGTATTTGCATAAAAATGTCAAGGTCAGTAAATAAGATTGCAGAAGAAAATGTTCGTGAGCTTCGCAATGCGGGTAAATCGGGAGTTATCTGGGCAACCAGCGGCGGTGAGGCTGAAAGCTCCGGTGCCGAAAAGGTAATTGCTGTTGATGAAATACATAATGTTATCAAATTATTTGAAGAAATTGAAGACGGTAAGCACGGCGACATTGATTATGTTGAGGCATTGGCGTGCCCCGGCGGATGCGTTGGCGGGCCTTTGACCGCTGAAAACAGCTTTTCGGCACGTTCAAAAATTCAGAGAATATGCAAAGGACTTGATGACGGAATGTTGCCCTTTGATGAAACAATAAAGATGTTCTGGGATGAGTCAATCGTGTATCGCCCCATAATGAATCTTGACTCTGATATTAATGTTGCAATGCAAAAAATGATGAAAATTGAGGAAATTTATGAAGGTTTTCCAAAAATTGACTGCGGCTCCTGCGGTTCGCCCAGCTGTCGTGCTCTTGCGGAGGATATTGTCAGAGGCTATGCACGGGAAACAGATTGTATTTTCAAGCTGAGGGAAAAGGTCAGTGCCCTTGCTCATGACATGATTGAGCTTGAAAACCTGAATATGCATTTACCCCAGACAAACAAACAGGAGGGAAATTGAATGAATGTTAGAGAAATTGCCAGTAAACTTGGGCTGAAATTTTATGCAGGTGAAGAATATGCCGAAAAAACAGCAAAGGGCTGTTACATAGGTGATTTGTTGAGCCTTGCAATGTCAAAGGTTCAGATGGATTATGTCTGGATAACAATTCAGACAAATGTGAATATTGTTGCTGTGGCCTCTCTTGCTGACGCAGGATGCATTATTCTTGCCGACGGGTGTGTGCCTGATGAAAAGACGGTGGAACGTGCAAAGGAGCAGGAGATAATCATTCTTGGAAGTGAAATGTCGGCTTATGAACTGGCGGTACGGCTTTCGGAGATGGGAATATGAAGCTATATTATGATTTGCATATTCATTCTGCATTGTCGCCTTGCGGTGATGATGACATGACCCCAAACAACATTGTGAATATGGCGTACATAAAAGGTCTTGACATAATTGCCATATCCGACCATAATTCCTGTTTGAATGCCCGTGCGGTTATGGAAGCGGGAAAAGGTGTTGTTAAGGTTGTTCCGGGAATGGAAGTAACAACGGCGGAGGAAGTTCATACGCTGTGTTTGTTCCCTGATATTGATTCGGCAGAAGACATGGGGGAATATGTGCGTGCAAAAATGACGGGAATAAAAAATCAGCCCGAAATTTTTGGCAGACAGCTTGTTATGAATTCACAGGATGAAATAATCGGAGAAGAGGAAAATCTCCTTGTAAATGCTTTGGATATGGACATCTATGAGGTTTCTGCGGAAACAAAAAAGCGTGGCGGTTTGTTTATTCCTGCCCATATTGACAAATCAAGCTACAGTGTTACTGCAAACCTTGGTTTTTTGCCGCCGGATTTATATGTTGACGGACTTGAAATAACCTCAAGGGGTCTTGAAACTTTTGGTAAGCAGTATGCGGATTTTGGAATTATAACGGATTCGGATGCTCATTATCTGGAGAATATTTCAGAACGTGAACGGTTCATTGATGAAGAAAATAAAAATACACAAAAAATATTGGGATTTTTGTGCAAGTTTTAACAAACTATTTTTGTCAAATTGTAGATTTTTATTCACTTTTTTGATATAATTTTAATGTACGTCTGATTGACATAAATTTAACAATGTGTTATAATGTGTTGAGTAAGGCGTAAAAAGAATGTTATGGGTCGGCTTTTGTCGGCTTTGGTGACATAAATTAAGGTAGGAGGTAAAGGAGAAATGGAAAAGAAAACACTTCCATTCAACGGCACAAAGGAACAGGAAGAACAGCTCATGGCTGTCATTGCAGAACACAAGGATGTAGACGGTGCAGTAATTCCTGTACTGCACAAGGCACAGGAAATTTACGGTTATCTTCCCATCGAGGTTCAGGAGATGATTTCTGAGGGTCTTGATGTGCCGCTGGCAGAAATTTACGGTATTGTTACATTTTACACTCAGTTTTCACTTAACCCCAAGGGCAAGTATCATATCGGCGTATGTCTGGGTACTGCTTGTTACGTTAAGGGTTCGGGTGATATTTTGGAAAAGATTAAGGAAATTCTGGGAATTGAGGTTGGCGAATGTACTCCCGACGGTCTTTTCTCAATTGAAGCTACACGTTGTATCGGTGCCTGCGGTCTTGCACCCGTTCTCACTGTAAACGATGATGTTTACGGCAGACTGGTTGTTGATGATGTTGAAGGCATTATTGCAAAGTACAGAGATTAATTTATGAGAGAAATTTCACTTCACATTCTGGATATTGTTCAGAATTCGGTTGTTGCAGGCGCAACAAGGATTGAAGTTTTTGTGGACGAGGACATTGCGGCTGACAGACTGACGGTTGAAATCAACGATGACGGCTGCGGCATGTCAAAGGATTTCCTCGCAAAAGTGATTGACCCCTTTACCACAAAGCGAACCACCCGAAAGGTTGGTCTTGGTATTCCGCTTTTTAAAAATGCGGCTGAAAGCACCGGCGGTTCTTTTGAGATACAGTCGGAGTTGGGAAAGGGTACTTGCGTCAGGGCGGTTTTTGGATATAGTCACATTGACCGCCAGCCTTTGGGAGATATGGCTGACACGATGCTTGGTTTGTTCACATCTTATGAGCAGATTGATTTTGTTTATCGGCATAAGGTCAATGACAAGGAGTTCGAAGTTGTTACGGCTGATTTGAAAGCCGTGCTTGAAGGTGTTTCATTCACAGCTCCCGAGGTTTATTTATGGCTTTCTGAATTTTTGAAGGAAGGCGAATCTGAATTGAATTAAAATGGAGGTATAAAAAATGAAAAGCTTGGCTGAACTGGAAGCAATAAGAAACAGAGCTAAAGGTAATGTTACTCTTAGAAAAGACGACCATGCGGTTCGTGTGGTTGTTGGTATGGCTACCTGCGGTATTGCAGCAGGTGCAAGACCTGTTCTGGCTGCAATTATGGATGAGGTTGCAAAGAGAAATCTTGAACACGTTGCAGTTACACAGACAGGTTGTATCGGTGTTTGCCGTCTGGAACCAATTGTTGAAGTTATGGTTCCCGGCGAAGAAAAGGTTACTTATGTTAAGGTTGACGAAAAGAAGGCTGCTGAAATCGTAAGCGAACACATCGTTAACGGACGTATAGTTACAAAGTATACAATCGGTGCTGCTGAATAATCAAACAGCTCAGATAAAAAATACAGAAAGGTTTGGTGTTTAAACATGGATATGGTTAGAGGTCATATTCTTTGCTGCGGCGGTACAGGTTGTACGTCTTCCGGCTGCGATGCAATCATCAAGGAAATGGAAGCACAGCTTGCGGCACATGATTTGGAAAAAGAGTTTAAAGTTATAAAGACAGGTTGCTTTGGCCTTTGTGCTTTGGGACCTATTATGATTGTTTATCCTGAGGGTGCTTTCTACAGCAGAGTTACTCCCGAGGATGTAAAGGAAATTGTTGAAGAGCATCTGGTAAAGGGAAGAGTTGTAAAGCGTCTTCTCTATGCTGAAACTGTTGAGGAAGACAATATCAAGAGTCTTAACGAAGTTGACTTCTATAAAAAGCAGATGCGTGTTGCACTCCGTAACTGTGGTGTTATCAACCCCGAAGACATTGAAGAATACATCGGCATTGACGGCTATCAGGCACTTGGTAAGGTTCTTACCGAAATGAAGCCGCAGGAAGTTATAGACGTGATTAAGGAATCAGGTCTCCGTGGCCGTGGCGGCGGTGGCTTCCCCACAGGTATGAAGTGGCAGTTTACCTACAATTCACAGAACGAGCAGAAGTATGTTGCTTGTAATGCCGATGAGGGTGACCCCGGTGCGTTCATGGACAGAAGTATTCTTGAAGGTGACCCCCATGCAGTTATTGAGGCTATGGCAATTGCCGGCTATGCAGTAGGCGCAAATCAGGGTTATATCTACATCCGTGCAGAGTACCCCATTGCAGTTAAGCGTCTTGGTATTGCAATTGCTCAGGCAAGAGAATACGGACTTTTGGGCAAGAACATTTTTGAATCAGGCTTTGACTTTGATTTGGAAATCCGTCTTGGTGCAGGTGCTTTCGTGTGCGGTGAAGAAACAGCTCTCATCACATCAATCGAAGGTCACCGCGGTGAACCCCGTCCCCGTCCTCCCTTCCCCGCTGTTGCAGGTCTCTGGCAGAAGCCCACACTCCTCAACAACGTTGAAACTTATGCAAATATCACACAGATTATTCTCAACGGTGCTGACTGGTTCAAGAGCATCGGTACAGAAAAGAGCAAGGGTACAAAGGTGTTTGCTCTTGGCGGTAAGATTAAAAATACAGGTCTTGTTGAAGTTCCCATGGGAACAACTCTCCGTGAAATTGTTGAAGAAATCGGCGGCGGAATTCCCAATGGCAAGAAGTTTAAGGCAGCTCAGACAGGTGGACCTTCAGGCGGTTGTATTCCTGAACATCTTATTGATACACCCATTGACTACGATTCGCTTATGGCAATTGGTTCAATGATGGGCTCCGGTGGTCTTATTGTTATGGATGAAGACAACTGTATGGTTGATATTGCCAAGTTCTTCCTTGAATTTACTGTTGACGAGTCCTGCGGTAAGTGTACACCCTGCCGTGTTGGTACAAAGAGACTTTATGAAATCCTTGAGAAGATTACATCAGGTAACGGTACAATGGAAGACCTTGACAGAATGGAAGAGCTTTGCTACAGCATCAAGTCAACTGCACTTTGCGGCCTTGGTCAGACAGCTCCCAACCCTGTTCTCAGTACTCTCAAGTACTTCCGTGATGAATACGAGGCTCACGTGCGTGACAAGGTTTGTCCTGCAGGCGTATGTAAAAAGCTTGTTAAATATGAAATTGTTGCAGATAAGTGTAAGGGTTGTAGCCTTTGTGCAAAGAAGTGTCCTGTTGGTGCAATCACAGGCGAAATCAAATCACCCTTCACAATTGATTCTGAGAAGTGCGTTAAGTGCGGCGTTTGTATGGAAAGCTGTAAGTTTGGCGCAATTATCAAGAAATAATAGAGAGGGAGAGTGAATAACATGGAAATGGTTAATATAAAAATCAACGGACAGGCTGTCAGTGTTCCTTCAAACTACACTATTTTAGAGGCTGCCCGCAGCGTAGGTATTGAAATTCCTACCCTTTGTTATCTGAAAGACGTCAGCAAAACAGGCTCATGCAGAATGTGTATTGTTGAGGTTGTAGGTGCAAGAAATCTTCAGGCTGCTTGTGTGTATCCCGTATCTGAAGGTATGGAAGTTCTCACAAACACACAGAAGGTAAGAGACGCTCGCCGCATCAATCTTGAGCTTCTCCTTTCAAACCACGACCGTAAGTGCTTGACTTGTGCAAGAAACCAGAACTGTGAGCTCCAGAAGCTTGCTGATGAGCTTGGTGTTACAGACATCACATATATGGGCGAAAGAAACGAATACGACGTTGATGAGGTTTCACCTTCAATCGTAAGAGACAACAACAAGTGTGTTCTCTGCCGTCGTTGCGTTAGCGCTTGTAAAACAATCCAGACTGTTTCTGTTATTGATGCAACAGAAAGAGGCTTCAAAACAACAATTGCATCACCCTTCAACAAGTCACTTGGCGAAGTTCCCTGCGTAAACTGCGGTCAGTGTATCGTAGCTTGCCCCACAGGTGCTCTCCGTGAAAAAGATAACACCGATGACGTTTGGGCAGCAATCAACGATCCTGATCGTTACGTTGTTGTTCAGACTGCTCCTGCAGTTCGTGTTGGTCTTGGTGAAGAATTCGGTTACGAAATCGGAACACCTGTAACAGGTAAAATGGCTGCAGCTCTCAGAAGAATGGGCTTTGACGGCGTATTTGACACAGATACAGGTGCAGACCTTACAATTATGGAAGAGGGAACAGAGTTCATTGAAAGACTCCAGAACGGCGGCAAGCTACCGATGATTACATCATGCAGCCCCGGTTGGATTAAGTTCTGTGAACATAACTTCCCCGACTTCCTTGACAATCTTTCATCATGTAAGTCACCTCACCAGATGTTTGGTGCAATTCTCAAGACTTATTATGCTGAAAAGATGGGAATTGACCCCAAGAAGATGTTTGTAGTTTCAGTTATGCCTTGCGTAGCTAAGAAGTTCGAATCCGGCAGACCTGAAATGGAAGTGAACTCCCTCCGTGACGTTGATGCAGTTATCTCAACAAGAGAGCTTGCAAAGATGATTAAGGAATCGGGTATTCTCTTCAACAAACTTCCTGATGAAAAGTTTGACAATCCCTTTGAAGAAGCAAGCGGTGCCGGCGTAATCTTTGGTGCAACCGGCGGTGTTATGGAAGCGGCGTTGAGAACAGTTGTTGAAGTTCTTGAAGGCAAGTCCTTTGACAAGCTTGACTATGAAGCAGTAAGAGGTACAGAAGGTATCAAGGAAGCAACTCTCACAGTTGCTGGTACAGAAGTTAAGGTTGCTGTTGTAAGCGGTCTTGGAAACGCAAGAAAGCTCCTCAACGATATTCGCGACGGTAAGGCAAACTATCACTTCATTGAAGTTATGGCTTGTCCCGGCGGTTGTGTAACAGGTGGCGGTCAGCCAATTGTTGATTCAAGCATCCGTATGGATATTGATCTGAAGGCAAAGCGTGCTGCAGGACTTTATGCAGAAGATGCATCACTTCCTGTTCGTAAATCACACGAGAATCCCGACATCAAGCTTCTCTACTCAGAATTCCTTGAAAAACCGGGTAGCCACAAGTCACACGAACTCCTGCACACACATTATACAGCAAGATCTAAATTCTAATAAAATGGTTTTAAGACAGCTCCGCTTTTGCGGAGCTGTCTTATTTTGGTCTCCCAAATGGTTTCGGGAGACTAAAATTTTTTTATATAATAGGAAATTGCGCAAAAAGAAAAAGTATGATATAATGAAAAAAGATTAAAATAGAGCATAATAAAAGAAGGGTGTGCGCCCTGAGAGGATATGCAGTTTTAATCAACTCCGTTAACTGATGGGTAAGTGATGGGTAAGGAAACCATAAGAAACACTAAGAAGAATTAAGAATTTTTCTGTACATTTCAATTGACGGAGAGCCCTTGTGGCAAATTTCCAAGACTGTCATATAACGAATGTCTTCAGTTGGAATAGCGATATATCGCTTTTCCACAACAGCAAATACTTTGCTGTCATGAAAACTATTTCTCAAAATAGTTTTCGAAGACTTCGTTGCAATGAAGTGCCGGGAATTTGTTTTGCAAAT
>JAFSDN010000021.1 GCA_017436245.1 Clostridia bacterium | reverse complement strand
TGAACCAAAGCCATGGCGACCCATACTTCTGAGCTTTAACGTGTGGAAGACAATGGGCTACACAAGTTTGATATATTACGGAACAATCATCGGAATAGATTCTGAGATTTATGAGGCGGCAGAGATAGACGGAGCAGGCCCTTTGAAAAAGATATTTTACATAACATTGCCTTTGCTCAAATCAACAATAATCGTAATGTCGCTGATGTCGGTTGGTTCAATTATGAGAGCAGACTTCGGACTTTTCTATTATGTGACAAACAACAGCGGAGCACTTTATGAGGTGTCGGACGTGCTTGATACATACATATTCAGAGCACTTCGTGGCGCAGGCGACATTTCAAGCTCGGCTGCGGCAAGCTTCTTCCAGTCGGTTGTTGGACTTATAATGGTACTGACGTGTAATGGATTGGTACGCAAAATCGACAACGATTCGGCGTTATTCTAAGAGAGGGGGAGAAAGATATGAGACGATTAAATCCAATAGGCAGAGTGTTTGTACACGGAATGATGATCTTTCTTTCGCTGACGTGTCTGATACCGTTCATAATGGTGGTGTCGGTATCGCTGACAAGTGAAGCAGGAATAAATGCAAACGGATATGGACTGATACCAAGTGAATTCAGCCTTGAGGCATATGAGTTTGTGTTCAGAACACCGGGCGAGGTTATTAATGCATATGCAACAACAATCTTTGTGACGGTATTCGGAACAATAGTTGGAACGCTGATAATGGCAATGCTTGCATATCCCATGTCAAGAAGTGATTTTAAGTATAAGAACCAGCTGTCGTTTTTTGTGTACTTCACAATGCTGTTTTCGGGGGGTCTTGTACCCAGCTATCTGCTGGTAACAAGTCTTGGAATGAAGGATACAGTATGGGCACTGGTGATACCCATAATGTTCAGCAGTTGGAACACAATGATGCTGAGAATGTTTATGACATCAATCCCAAGTGCATTGATAGAGGCGGCAACCATAGACGGAGCAAGTGAATTCAGAATATTCTTCTCCATCATCATACCGCTGTCAAAGGTGGGAATAGTTACAATAATGCTGTTCACATCACTGGGACTGTGGAACGACTGGCAACAGGCAATGCTTTATATAGACCATGGCGATTTGACATCACTTCAGTATATGCTGTATAGGGTTATGAACAAGGTTAACCTTGCAAAGGAATACGGCGGAGTTGTGACCCAGACCGAAAAGCTGCCTAGTGAGAATCTGCGAATGGCGCTGTGCGTTGTGGCGGCAGGCCCCATGCTTTTGGTGTTCCCCTTCTTCCAGAAATACTTCAGCAAGGGTATTGTTGTTGGAGGCGTAAAGGGGTAAGTGGTAAAGATTCTTCGTTTCCACTACGTTCCGCTCAGAATGACGAGGTTGGACGTCCGTCATGCTGAACTTGCCGAAGCATCTTCATAAATCAATGAAAATTAATTAAAAAACATATAAAAATAAAATTTCAGGAGGAAAAGAAAATGAAAAGAATTTTTTGTTTGTTGCTTTGTATGGCAATGACGGTAACCCTGCTTGCAGGCTGCGGCGGTGAAGAAAAAACCGCAGGAGACGAAATTACCCTTCGTTGGTATGCACGTATCAACAAGGAGGCAGATTGCGACGAGGTTTTTGAAAAGGCATCTGCAATGGTAAAGGAAAACCTTGGTTTTAACATTGACATCATTCCCCTTGAGGACTACAACACAAAGATGCCCGTTATTGCAGCCAGCGGTGAGGACTATGATATAGTTTATACAGCAAGTGCCGTTAATAATTACTATCAGAACGCATCTGACGGAAACTTTCTTGAACTTGATGAGCTTCTTCCCGAATTTGCCCCAACACTTTGGAATGACATTGAGGAATCGGTATGGGATTCTGTAAGAGCAAGCGACGGCAAGATTTACGGTATTCCCAATCAGCAGATTTTTGCCCGCGCTCCCGGTTTTTTGATTCCCACACAGAATATCGAAGTCCTTGGGCTTGATGTTGAAGCAATGCAGAACTGGACTGTTGCGGACTACGAGGAATATTTCAGACTTATCAAGGAAAAGACAGGCGAATACGGCTACTTTGCTCACGCATGGAATGGTGATGGTGCTCAAAGAGAGGGCTTTCAGCTTATTTTCGGCTCAAATCTTCCCGGTGCAATCCGCTACAATGACGAAGCCTTTGAAGTTGTGAACCAGTACGAAACACCGGAATTTGAGAACTATATCAAGGCACGTGCAAAATTTGTTAATGACGGTCTTGTTGCACCTATGGAGGTTACCGAAAACGACATTCCCAAGTATGCAACACCGAAAAATGGCGTTATTCCGTGGCTCATTACCATGGCAACATACCTTCCGGGCTGTGAGGCAAACTACAAAACTAACTATGGCTTTGATGTTACTGTTGTAACAAGGTCTGAGGCACTTCTCACAAGCTACGGCACAACAGCAACAATGGCGGCAGTTAATGCAGATACACGCTATCCAGAAGAAAGCGTTAAATTCCTTGAATTTTTGAATACAAATAAGGAATTTTATAATCTCATTACATTCGGTATTGAGGGCAAGCATTACACAAAGATTGATGATAATTACATTCAAAAGTCAACCGAAAATCCCTATTCACAGCCTGCCTGGGCAATTGGTAACACCTTTAATGCATATCTCCTTGAAGGTCAGCCTTTGACCCTTGCGGAGGACACAAAGAAAATCAATTCCGAAGCAAAGGTAAGCCCCATTCTGGGCTTCATTCCCGATCAGGATTCTCTGAAGGTTGAGGTTGCAAGCTGCAAGGCAGTTCTTGAGGAATACCTCAGTGTTCTTGACCAGGGTATTGTGGATGTTGACGGAACATACGCTACCTTTATTGAAAAGCTCAAATCGGCAGGAGTTGACAAGATTATTGAAAGTCTGAACAAGCAGCTTGCTGAATGGAAAGCAAATAACAAACAGTAATTATTCAGAAACAACAGGGGCAGGTCTTTTTAAGGCTTTGCCCCTGTGATAATTAAAAGAGAATCACAGCAGGCTGAAGAAGGTTTAAAAGCGGTGATGTGTTTTTTGAAGATAAAAAGTCTTTTAATAATTTTTTATATGCTGTGTAATTCATATTATGAATCTGGATTGCTGATAGCAGAAGTTAGGATTTTTGTTTGTGATGAGGATATGCCTGATGAGTTTGCATGTGTTGAAATTGCCCAACACATGCCAACAGACGGCAGACCAGGCTGAATATCAAAGATTCTATGTTTCTGAAAACTTAGGTAAGTACAGATTTGTTTTATTTCAGATGTTTGAAGAAGACAGCGTCGGGATGGTTATTGCCGAAGTTAAAGTGTATGTTAAGACATCGGAACTGCTTTATGATTTTGAAGAGTATATGCAGCCTTTGTGGGAGGGCGATATTGTTTATAATGAATGAAAGAATCAAAATTCTGTATGAAGCTTGTTTTAAAGGGATTATAATCAGCTGAATAGCTACGAAAAGAAATGACAATTTTGTGGAGAAAAAGAAGAAAAAGAAACGACAACCTTCAAATGAAAATTGTCGTTTCTTTTTGGTGCGCCCGAAGAGACTTGAACTCCCACGTCATTGACACCAGATCCTAAGTCTGGCGCGTCTGCCAATTCCGCCACGGGCGCGTATGTTAAATAACAGAACTTATTATATCAGTAAATGTCAATAATGTCAAGAGATAATATCCATAAATTCACTGTAAAAAATAATATTGCAATTTACAGAATTTATCTTGACACTCTTTGAATAATATGTTATTATATCAATTGAATAATTGTTCAAATGTTATATTAAAGGAAGAGGGGGAATATATGGATAAGGGATATATTGATGCACCCTGTTGTGAAGAAAAAAGTGTAAACGGCGAGATTGTTGAGTTTGTGCGTGCAGATATGCCGGAAATTGAAAAACTCTATGATTTGGCGGAGTTTTATAAGGTTTTTGGTGATTGTACGCGAATCAGAATTTTGTATGCATTGTTTGAATCTGAAATGTGTGTTTGTGATATTGCGGAGCTTTTGAACATGACTGTTTCAGCCATTTCGCATCAGTTGAAAACGTTAAACAGGGCAAGGCTTGTGAAATACAGACGTGAGGGAAAGTCGGTTTTTTATTCTCTTGCAGATGAACATGTTCGCACCATTATATATCAGGGTATGGAGCATATTGAAGAATAGGGGGTTTTGTATATGATTGGTAAGTATAGTATAGAAAATGTTGACTGCGCAAATTGTGCGGCAAAAATGGAGGAAGGGATAAAAAAACTTGAGGGCGTTAATGATGCAAGAGTTAATTTTTTGACTCAGAAGCTTATTATTGACACGGACAGAGACGATTTAAAGGAGCTTCAAAAGGAAATTCTCAAAGTATGCAGAAAAATTGATGATGAGGTTGAAATTAATTTTTAAGAGGTTGAACAATGACAAAAAAACAGAAAAGTTCGTTTTATAAAATTGTTATATGCGGTATTTTGTTGACAGGCTCATTTTTTCTTGACAGGTTGTTTTTTTTGCGGCTTGCTGTTTTGATTCCGGCATATTTTGTAATAGGTTTTGATGTTCTTAAAAAATCATTCAGGAACATATGTAAAGGACAGATATTTGATGAGAATTTTTTAATGGTGATTGCTACCTTTGGTGCTTTTGTAATCGGAGAATATAATGAAGCAGTTTTTGTCATGCTGTTTTATCGGGTGGGCGAGCTTTTTGAAGGCATTGCTGTTGGGAAAAGCCGTAAATCTATATCAGATTTAATGAAAATTTGCCCAGAATATGCAAATGTTGAGTGTAACGGTGAAATCCGGACAGTTGACCCCGAAAGTCTTGTTTTGGGTGATATTATCGTTGTGAAATCGGGGGAAAAAATCCCGGTTGACGGTATTGTTATTGAGGGTGAAAGCAATCTTGACACTGCAAATCTGACAGGAGAATCCGTACCTCGTTTCGTAACTGTCGGGGATTCGGTAATCAGCGGATGTATAAATAATGGTGGCGTTTTGAGAATAAAGGTAGAAAAGGAGTTTGCAAATTCCACTGTCAGTAAGATTCTTGAAATGGTTGAAAATGCAAGTGCAAAAAAATCCGCTTCGGAGAATTTTATAACAAAATTTGCAAGGTTTTATACTCCGATTGTTGTGTTTGTTGCGGTTTTTCTTGCGATTGTTCCTTCGTTATTTATGGGTAACAGGCAAGAATGGCTGGAACGTGCTTTGATTTTTCTTGTTGTTTCATGTCCGTGTGCCCTTGTTATTTCTGTTCCGTTATCATTTTTTTGCGGAATTGGAAAGGCTTCAAAAAGCGGTGTTTTGATAAAGGGCTCAAATTACATAGAAGTGCTTTCAAAATGTGATACAATGGTTTTTGACAAAACAGGAACGCTTACCAAAGGCTTTTTTGAAGTTTCGGATGTGGTTTCGGAAGAATATTCAAAAGAGGAATTACTCAGAATTGTCGCTCATGGCGAAAAATTCAGCAATCATCCTGTTGCGGCTTCGGTTTGCAGGGCATATAAAGGTGAGTATGATGCAGAAGTATGCGATGTCAGAGAAATTGCCGGCAAGGGTATAAAATTTTTATATGACGGAGTTGAATGTATTATTGGAAATTCTGCCTTGCTTGCTGAAAACGGAGTTCATATTTCCGTGGAAATATATGATGGAACTGTGCTGTATGTTGCGAGAGAAAATCAATATGTCGGATGTGTTGTTGTTGAAGACTCCATAAAGGAAAACATTGAATTTGAGTTGAAAGCTTTACGAAAATTCGGAATTACAACTCAAATTATGCTTTCCGGGGATAACAGGACGGTTGCCGAAAGGGTAGGAAAAAAGCTTGGTTTTGATGAAGTGAAAGGTGAGCTTTTACCCTCTGATAAGATGTCGGCACTTGAAAATATTCTTGAAAAAACAAGAAAAACAGTGGCTTATGTGGGGGACGGTGTTAATGATGCGCCTGTTCTCAGACGTGCGGATGTTGGAATTGCTATGGGTGCCATGGGCTCAGATGCGGCAATTGAAGCGGCGGATATTGTGCTTATGGATGACAGAATTGAAAAGATTCCTTTTGCGGTTGGGCTTGCTAAAAAGACAATGGGCATAGTGAAACAAAACATTGTTTTTGCTCTTGGAATAAAGTTTGCTGTTATGTTGTTCAGCCTGCTTGGGTTTTCAAATATGTGGCTTGCAGTTTTTGCTGATGTAGGCGTTGCTGTTGTTGCCATACTCAATGCAATGAGGCTTTTGAAAACAAAACAATGAGGTTACTTAAAACTATTTATATAAAAATCGGCGGTGCATTTCAGCTCACGCTGATTTTTTTCTGAGCAATCAAAAACTCCGGCTGTTTTAAAACCTGCGTTTTTTGCTGTTTTCAAGGCGTAAAGGGAGTCTTCAAAAACCAGAGTCATTTCTTTATCAGTACCCAAAAATGCAAGGGCTGTTTCAAATATTTTTGGATTGTCCTTTCCTGCCCCAACCATTGTACAAGTAAAAATCTCAGAAATATAGTGGCGTAATCCGCAACGGTTTAACGCATTTTCAATATGATGACGGTCGGTGGCTGTTGCAATACAGATTTTAACGCCATTGTCTTTCAGATTTTTCAGAAAATCGGGGATGCCTTCCTTTGGGACAACTTCACAGGAATAATACTTTTCAATAATTTTATTTATTATATCAACATATTCCTCGGGAGTTATATGGAGATTAAAACGTTCAACTGTGTATATTGCTGCCTGATAGACACTCATATTTCTTAATTTCCTGCGATAATCCTTTGGTGGTTCAATGCCCAATGCAATAAGTGAATCATTTGCCACATTATCCCAAAGATACATTGAATCAAAAAGTGTTCCGTCAAAATCGAATATTGCACCCTGAAGATTGGGGAGAAAAGATTTGTAATTCATAATGTTTCCTTCTTTGTTTTTTATATATATTTTTTTCGGTATTCTCTTGGTGAAACGTTGTATCGTGCTTTAAATTTTTTTGAGAAATATAACTGGTCACAAAAGCCCAGTTCCAGACTGATTGTTTTTATGGGCTTTTGATTTTCAAGGAGCATTTTGCAGGCTTTATAAAAAATTACATCATACAAATACTCCTGAACAGACATTTGTATTTCCCGTGCAAAAAATTTTGTTATGGTGCTCTTTGAAACAAGTGCCGCATCTGCAATGGCTTCTGTTGTCAGCTCGGCTGAAAGATTATTGTTTATAAATTCAACCGCACGCATCACACAGGGTGAAAGGGAAAGGTTTTGAACCCGTATATTGTTTTTGCTCAGAATTTCGGACAAGGTTGAATAAATCAGACTTTTTACAGTAAAGCCAAGCAAGGTTTCACCCGTTTTTATAAATTCCAGAGTTTGTTCAAAATCCAAATCTTTTTTTAGAATCAGTGGTGTTTTGCAACCTCTGAGCCAATCGAGGTTATCCTCACCGCACAGTTTGATATGAAAATAAAATTTTGACATTTTATCCGGACATTTATACGAAAACTTGCAACCGGCGGGTAAGAGATACCAGTGACCCGGCAAAAGGATGAATTCACCGAATTCGGTATTAATTTGTGCTTTGCCGTCGGTTATGTAATATAAAAATGAAAATGGTGCATTTATGTCATTTCCGCACCAGCTTTTGTCTAAGGTTGAATATCCTGCATAAAATAATTCGAGTTTTATGTTGTTGTTTTTAAAATCGGAACGATATATATCCATACTCAAATCTCCATATTTTACTACTGATTTTACTTGTTTTTTAATTTATTTATGCTAATATATTATCATAAAGGATAAAAAAAATCAATAAGGATGTGGTGAAAATGAAATTAAGAGAAAAATGTTGGCTTTGGGGACATCCGGAGGGATGTTACAATGATGCTTACGGCAATAATCAGGCTTCGAGAATGACACCCATGGAATGTTGCCTTTATTTGGGT
>JAFSDN010000020.1 GCA_017436245.1 Clostridia bacterium | reverse complement strand
TTCAGGGAATTATGAAGATGTATGCTCTTATTTCTTTTGCTGTTCCCATTCTGATTCTGGGTCTTCCGATTTTTGATACGCTTTTTGCCATAATCAGAAGACTGTTAACCGGAAAATCAATTATGTCGCCCGACAGAGGACATCTTCATCACAGACTCCTTGATATGGGCTTTTCACAAAGACAGACAGTGAAAATTTTGTACACATTAACAAGTATCCTTTGTCTTACGGCTGTTGTTATGGCTCTCAAGGATGCATTCAGAGGTTTGATACTTGTTGTAGCGGTTCTTGTGCTTCTTGTTGTTACATTGATTATTATGGAACCAAAAGAAGAAGAAAAAAAGGAAGAGAAGGAAAGTGCAAATGAAAAAAATTAAGGTAATGACCATCTTCGGAACACGTCCCGAAGCAATAAAAATGGCTCCTCTGGTGAAGGAACTGGAAAAAAACGAAAATATTGAATCTATTGTATGCGTAACAGCTCAGCACAGACAGATGCTTGATCAGGTGCTTGAGATTTTTGACATCAAGCCCGATTATGACCTTAATATAATGAAGGACAGACAAACTCTCATAAGCATCACAACAAGAGGTCTGGAGGGGCTTGACGATGTGATGAAGGAGGCAAAGCCCGACATCGTTCTTGTTCATGGCGACACTTCAACAACCTTTGTGGGCAGTCTTGCGGCTTTTTATAATCAGATTGCGGTTGGGCACGTTGAAGCAGGTCTCAGAACTTATGACAAATATTCACCATTCCCCGAAGAAGTGAATCGCAGACTCACAGGTGTTATTGCAGATATGCATTTTTCACCCACAGAGCGCAACCGTGAAAATCTTCTCAAGGAAAATGTGGACGACAGCACTATTTATATCACGGGAAACACTGTTATTGATGCATTGCAGACAACTGTCCGTGCAGACTATGTGTTCAAGGATGAAACTCTTGCTTCAATGAACTGGGACACCAAAAAGGTTATTGTTATGACGGCTCACCGCCGTGAAAATCTTGGCGAACCCCTCAAAAATATCTGCCGTACGGTGAAGCGTATTGTTGAGGACTTCCCTGAGGTTGAGGTTGTGTATCCTGTTCATATGAATCCTGCTGTGCGTGAGGTTGCATACAGCATTCTTGGCGATTTGGACAGAGTGAAGCTCATTGAGCCTGTTAATGCCGATGAACTGCATAACGCAATCAGCCGCGGTTATATGGTTATGACCGACAGCGGCGGTCTTCAGGAGGAAGCTCCGTCGCTTGGTAAGCCGGTTCTGGTTATGCGCAACGAAACCGAGCGTCCCGAAGCGGTTGATGCCGGCACGGTAAAAATTGCAGGTGTTGACGAGGATGTTATCTATAATCTTGCAAAAGAACTGATTGTTGACAGCGATGCCTACAACAAAATGGCAAAGGCTGTTAATCCTTACGGCGACGGCCACGCATCGG
This sequence comes from Clostridia bacterium, assembly GCA_017436245.1. Taxonomy (GTDB): domain Bacteria; phylum Bacillota; class Clostridia; order Monoglobales; family Monoglobaceae; genus SIG440. Next base: position 4,365 of record JAFSDN010000020.1, on the reverse strand, counting down.
AACGTATTGTTCAGGCAATTGTTGACAAGTATTGCAAATAGAAGGAAGACGGTAAAATGGACATTTCAAAAGAATGTATTCTGGCGGCGCAGGATTTAATCAAAAAAGCCGGATTGAAAAAAGGTGATATTGTTGTAATCGGATGCTCAACAAGTGAGGTGCTTGGAAGCAAATGGGGAACAAATTCAAGCCCCGAAACCGCAAAGGTTCTTTTTGAAAGCCTTTACGGAGTGTTTAAGGAGAACGGCATTTATATTGCGGCGCAGTGCTGTGAGCATCTCAACCGTGCAATTATAGTTGAAAAAGATGCTGTGCCCTTTGCTGAAATTGTGAATGTTGTTCCCGTTCCGAAGGCAGGCGGTTCTTTTGCCACCGAGGCATATGCACATTTTGAAAACCCCGTGGCAGTGGAGGAAATCAAGGCTGATGCCGGGATGGATATTGGTGCAACGCTCATTGGTATGCACTTGAAAAAGGTTGCTGTGCCTGTTCGGCTGGAGGTTCGGACAATTGGCGAAGCTCCTGTTACAGCGGCTCGCACACGTCCCAAGTTCATTGGCGGAAGCAGGGCAAATTACGACGAAAAGCTTATAGGTTAGTTCAAATGAGGGTGCTGTGTTTTGTTTGCGGCATCCTTTTTGATTGTGTCTTTAATTTTTAGGATTTTGTTGACATATGGTGAAAAATAAAGTATAATATTTACAAAAACAGAGAGGAGAGGTTTTTTGTGGTTTGTAACAAATGTGGCGCAAACAATGCGGACGGTGTGAAGTTTTGCAGTTCTTGCGGAAATGAGTTGTCAGGAGGTGCTCCTGTAAATTCTTACGGTACACCTGCTAATCCTTACAGTGCTCCTGCAGAAACACCTGCTAAAACAGCTCAGCCCGGCAAAGGTCTTGCTGTTGCATCAATGGTATGCGGAATAGTGTCATTCTTTATTTTTGGTCTTGTTTTGGGCGTTCTTGCTATTATTTTTGGAGGCGTTGCAAAGAGCAAAGGAAACACAAGCCCCATGGCAACTGCAGGTATCGTTTGTGGTGCAATCGGACTTGGACTTTATCTTTTGGTGCTGATTATATGCGGTGGCAGCATGATAGCGATGATGTAGCAACCCAAAAAACTTGCTTCACGGTTTGTTGAAGCAAGTTTTTTCTTTTTGGTAAGGGCAGGGGAGAATCGTTAGCCTCTGACAATTATAAAAGAAACGTTTTTTGTTGACAACAGATTTGAAATGGTATATACTGAAAACAAGTGGAGAGGAGAGATTTTTATGATATGCAATAAATGCGGACAGCAAAATGAAGATAATGTGTTCTTCTGCCGTTTTTGCGGTGCAATGTTGAAACAGCCCGGAACTCAAGGTAATGGTGGAACAGACTTGGTAAATAACGTACAGACTCCTGTGACGGAGACAAGACAGTCATTTGTGCAAGAGACTGTGATTGCTGAAAACACGGCTGTGAATTTTGCACCCCAAGGGGAAAAGCCGGTGTATGGGGCAACAACAGTTCCTACATATGAGTCGCAACCTCCGGTCTCTCCGGTTCAGCAACCAACACAGAGCTATGGCGCACCTGTTCAGCCAATGAGACCACAGGGAATTCCTTATTTGGGCGGCGTTCCTGCCAAAAGTTCTTCTGATGGAATTGGGATGGCCATTGCAGCCCTTGCATGCGGTATTTCGGCAATTGTTATTCCTTATATTGGCCTGATTGTTGGTATTCTTGCCATTATATTTGGATGCGTTGCAAAGCATAAAGGCAACACAAGTCCAATGGCAACAGCGGGTATCGTCTGTGGTGCTGTTGGTATTGTAGTTGGATTGCTCTGGCTTGTTGTTTGTGCGGTTATTATTGAAGAAGCAACAGGAATTATTTATAACAGTTATCCCTATTATTATTAATATTTGATTTTTGTAAAAAAAAGATTCTTCGCTGAACGCCGAAGAATCTTTTTTTTACAAAAATCTATTGACAACGCAAGAAAATTATGCTATATTAACTGTATTAATACAAATAGTACAGTTGACGGGAGGTGAACGGATGATTAATCTGGATTATAAAGACGGTCGGAGCATACATGAGCAGATTGAGGCGGGGCTGAAGGAGCTGATTATAAACGGGATTCTGAAAACGGACGAACAGCTTCCCTCGGTGCGGGAATTGTCGGTGAGTCTGACGGTGAACCCAAACACAGTTCAGAGGGCTTATAAGGAGCTTGAGCAAGAGGGCTTCATATACAGCGTAAAAGGAAAAGGTAATTTTGTTGCGTCATTGTCAAGGGCAAACAGCGAAAGGCGGCGTGATGAGCTTGTGGAAAGTCTTGTTGAAATAACACGGGAGCTTTGCTTTTTGGGGCTGGAAAAGACGGAGGCAATGAACATTATTGAAAATATTTATTCTGAAAGGGAGGAAATGCTGTGATAAAGGTAAAAAATGTTACCAAGTTTTTTGACGATTTCAAGGTTCTTGACAATGTTTCCATGAATGTCAGAAAGGGTACAATATATGGCTTGGTTGGTGCAAACGGGGCAGGAAAGACAACTCTCATAAACCACATTACAGGTGCGCTCAAACCAAACGGCGGCTCTATTGAGGTGTCGGGAGAGGATGTTTTAAAGAACGAAAGAATAAAACAAAAGATGCTTGGAATTTCCGATGACTGGTTTTTTTACAGTTCTTTTACTGTGCGGGATATGATGCGGCTGTATCGGGATATTTATTCGGATTTCAGCATGGAACGGTATAATGCAATTGGAAAATTGCTTGAAATCAATGAAAAAAGGCAGATAAGAAAGCTGTCAAAGGGCATGAAAAAGCAGGTGGCATTCTGGCTCAGTCTTTCGGCAATGCCAGATGTGCTTATTCTGGACGAACCTCTTGACGGGCTTGACCCTGTTATGCGTAAGCAGATTTTGAATCTTGTTATCGGAGATGTGGCAGACCATGAGATGACTGTTCTTGTTTCTTCCCATAATCTTCGTGAGCTTGAGGATATTTGCGATTGGGTCGGCATTATACATAAAGGCAGAATGATTCTTGAAAAGCCTCTTGATGATTTGAAAGGAACTGTCCACAAGTATCAGCTTGTTGTTCCGGAGGAAAAAGTGACAATGCTTGAGCAAATGGAGGGTATTCTTCACGTTTCAAACGTAGGGTCGGTGTACAGCGTGATTATCCGTGGTGACGGTGAGGATACCGACAAAAGGATGCAGGCACTTTCGCCCGTTCTGTGCGAGAGAATAAGCCTCACCCTTGAGGAAGTTTTTATTTATGAGTTGGGAGGTTTGGGTTATGACTTCAAAAATATCATTGTTTAACAAAGGAATATACAAGTCAACTGTCAGACGTTATATCTGGGGCGGCGTGCTTTATGCCATACTTTTGTTTATGATAACGGGCATGGCAATAATGTTTGATATTGATATTGAGGGCAGTGTGTACAGAACCATGGAGGAAACGGGTGTTTCTCTTTTGCTGAATGATGTATATTTGTTCCTACCCCTGATTATGGCTATGTTTGTGCCCACGGTTGTTGCTTTGCTGACCTTCAGATTTGTACATTCAAAAAAGACGGCGATTTTTGTTCACAGCCTTCCTGTTTCAAGAACCGCAAATTATGTTTCAACAATTCTGGCGGCATTTACCCTTATGCTTGTTCCCGTGATTCTAAATGGGACTGTGCTGATTGTAATGAGCTGTGCGGCATACGGTGAGTTCTTTGATGTTTCGTCATGCTTTGCATGGATGGGCATGAATGCATTGACCCTTTTTCTGATGTTTTCGGTATCTGTTGTTGCGGCGATGCTCACGGGTAACAGCTTTGCAATGATTGGTCTGAATGCCCTGATACACGGGGTTGTGGTTATGATTTCTGCGTGTTTTTCGCAGCTTTGTGATGTGTTTCTTTACGGTTATAATGGGGTAAATGAGCTTGTCAGCGCATCGGCAGAATGGAATTTTGTTTATTATGCCGTTAATCTGGCGGACAATTTGAGTTACGGAAGATTTTCGGGACACGCATTTAGTTTTTTGACCTTGGTGTTAATGCTGATTCTTGCCCTTGGGTTGTATGTTGCGGGATGGATTCTTTACAGAAAACGTAGAATGGAAACGGCAGAAGAGGTTGCGGCATTCAGATGCCTTAACCCCGGATATAAGTATCTGCTCACCTTTATAACTGCATTGGCAGGCTTCGGACTTCTTGCTTATATGATGGAGGAAGAACCCCTATTGCCGATACTCGTTTCGGCTATATCGGCAGGGATTGTATATTTTGCATCGGAAATGATTCTGAAAAAGAGTTTCAGAATATGGAAGTCGTGGAAAGGCTTTGCAGGTTTTGCGGTTTTGTTTTCGGGTATGC
>JAFSDN010000019.1 GCA_017436245.1 Clostridia bacterium | reverse complement strand
TTTAATATTACCGCTTTTCTCACTGTGTACTTTTCAAACATCACTGCTTCCTCTCGTTGAGGAGCTTTGCTATTGTATCATACCTTTTTGCATTTGTCAAGTGTTTTTTTAACTTTTTTAAAAATTTTTCAAAACTTTTTTAACAACTGCCTTGTTTGGCACAACTCGTTTATATTACCACAAACTTTTTCATTTGTCAACACTTTTTTTCAAATTTTTTTAAAAAAATTGGCGGTGTGACGAAAAAGCCCGTCACACCGCTATTTTTCGCTGAATATTTTCTTAAATTACCTTGTTTTCAACTTCTTCGGAAAGCATTTTGACAAAGTCTTCAATTGACATTGCCCCAAGGTCTCCGTTCTTTCTTGAACGAACCGAAACAGTTCCTTCGTTCATTTCCTTTTCGCCGGCAATAATCATATAAGGAATCTTTTCGAGCTGAGCTTCACGAATCTTATATCCAATCTTTTCATTTCGGTCATCCACCTCAACACGGAATCCTGCATCTCTCAGCTTGTCATATACGGTATCTGCATAATCTCTGAAGTTTTCAGAAATAGGCAGAATCTTTACCTGAGTTGGTGCCAGCCATGCAGGAAAAGCACCTGCATACTTTTCAATGAGAAGTGCAAGGGTTCTTTCATAACATCCGATTGATGTTCTGTGAATGATGTACGGATTCTTTTTACTTCCATCCTTATCTATATATTCCATACCAAACTTTTCAGCAAGCATCTGGTCAATCTGAATTGTAATCAGTGTATCTTCCTTGCCGAATACATTTTTAATCTGAATATCAAGCTTGGGTCCATAGAACGCAGCTTCACCAACACCAATCTTATAAGGAAGTTCAAGATGGTCAAGAATCTTCTTCATTGTATCCTGAGCCTCATCCCACTGTTCTTCTGTTCCGATATACTTTTCCCTGTCATCCGGATCCCACTGTGAGAATCTGTATGACACATCTTCATAAAGTCCAAGGGTTTTGAGCATATAAATTGCCATTTCAAGACATTTCTTGAATTCTTCTTCAAGCTGGTCGGGACGACACATCAAATGACCTTCCGAAATGGTAAACTGACGAACACGAATAAGACCGTGCATCTCGCCCGATGCCTCATTTCTGAAAAGTGTTGATGTTTCGCCGTATCTCAAAGGCAGGTCACGGTAGCTTCTCATTCTGTTGAGATATGCCTGATACTGGAAGGGACAGGTCATGGGACGAAGAGCGAAAACTTCCTTGTCCTTTTCCTCATCACCCATCACAAACATACCATCCTGATAATGATCCCAGTGTCCCGAAATCTTATACAGGTCGCTTTTTGCCATATATGGAGTTTTTGTTCTTACCCAACCGTTTTTATCTTCGTGATCCTCAACAAATCTCTGAAGAATCTGAATTATCTTTGCACCCTTTGGAAGCAAGATGGGAAGACCCTGACCAATACTGTCAACCGTTGTGAAGATTTCAAGTTCACGGCCAAGTTTATTGTGGTCTCTTTTCTTTGCTTCTTCAAGTCTTTCAAGATGCTCGTCAAGGTCAGCCTTCTTGGAGAAAGCCGTACCGTAAATTCTTGTGAGCATTTTGTTATTCTCATTACCTCTCCAGTATGCACCCGCAGTATATTGGAGCTTTATTGCCTTTATCTTGCCTGTTGACAAAAGGTGAGGGCCTGCACAAAGGTCAACAAAATCACCTTGTTTATAAAACGAGATAACAGCATCTTCAGGAAGATCATTGATAAGCTCAACTTTATATGGTTCGCCTTTTTCTTCCATAAGTTTTAAAGCCTCGGCTCTGGGAAGTTCAAATCTATCAAGGCTCAAATCCTCTTTTATTATCTTTTTCATTTCAGCTTCGAGTTTTTCCAGGTCTGAATTTGCAATTGGTGTTTCAAAATCAAAATCGTAATAAAAGCCGTCATCAATGGCCGGTCCGATTGCAAGTTTTGCATTTGGATATACCCGTTTTACAGCCTGTGCCAGAATATGAGATGTGGTGTGGCGGTACACCTTCTTTCCTTCTTCATCATCAAATGTGAGGAAGTTCACCGTGCAATCTGTATCAGGAGCATAATCAAGTCCGTGAACAACTCCGTCAACCTCTCCTGCAAGAATCACACGGGCAAGGCCTTCACTGATTGCCTTTGCCATTTCAATAAGGCTTGTACCTTTTTCGAAACTTTTTGCGTCTCCGCTCTTTAGTGTTACATTAATCATCTTAACACATCCCTTTCTTCAATATTATATATAAGCAGACAAAAAAAGTCTGTGGTGTCTAAAAAATTATTATATACCAACTTAGTTATTTCTGTCAAGAAGGTATAAAGCAAGTTTTTTTACAAAATCTGATTTTTCGCCAAATCTCTCAACAATCTTTACAGCATCAGCGGTTATACTGTCGGCTTTTTTCATTGCACCTTCAACCCCCAAAAGGGTTACGTAGGTTGTTTTTTCGTTTTCCGCATCGCTGCCTATGGGTTTCCCAAGAACAGCTTCATCCCCGATGCAATCAAGAATATCATCCCTGATTTGAAAAGCAAGCCCCAACTTCTGAGCAAACTCACCCACAGCATCAACAACCTCATCATTTGCCCCTGCCGCCAAAGCTCCAACAACCGCTGACACTCTGATTAAGGCGCCGGTCTTTCTGTGATGAAGATAATTCAACACATCTTCACTTACATCAGACTTACCTTCACAAGCAAGGTCAACAACCTGACCGCCTATCATACCGTCACAACCTGCAGCTTTTGCAATTTCTGAAATCACCCGAATCACCGTACCTTGGGATACCGATTTATACATAGAAAAATCAGATAGATATTCAAAGGCACCCGTCAGCAAACCGTCACCTGCAAGCAAGGCATTTGCTTCACCAAATTTTTTGTGACAGGTTGGCATTCCACGCCTCAAATCATCATTATCCATACAAGGAAGGTCATCATGAATAAGGGAATATGTATGAATATGTTCAACAGCAACGCCAAAGCGCAAAGCATCCGCCATGCATCCGCCCAGCATATCGCACACAGCAAGGGACAGAACCGGTCTGAGCCTTTTTCCGCCTGCCGTTATGCTGTACCGCATTGCATCATATACCACGCGCTGACGACAATCCTTTTCACAGAACACTCTTTCAAGCTCCGCATTAACCTTATTTACATACTCTTTCAGTTGTTTTTCGAACTCCATTTCTTCCCTCTTTATTCTGCCGCAAAGGGCTTTTCTTCCATTTCTCCCGATGCATTTTTCATCAGAATACTTATCTTTTGTTCCGCATTTCTGAGCTGTTCATTACACTCTCTTGTTTTTGCAATGCCCTGTTCAAAAAGACTGAGCATTTCATCAAGAGAAGTGTCACCGCTTTCCAGTTTTTTTACAATAACCTCAAGCTCCTTGAGGTTTTCTTCAAAGGTAATTTTCTTTTCTGACATTTTCCCCTCCGTCATTCTGCCACGGCACGTATTTCACCGTCCGAAACAACAACCGAAATACCGTCGCCCGATTTTACATCATTTACACTTTTTATAACTCTGCCTGCTTCTGTTTTTGCAACAGAAAAACCTCTGTTCAAAGTATTCAGCGGACTTAACCCGTCAAGCTGAGATACCGCCACACTCAAATCTTTGTTTTTTTCATTCAACACATTTCTGACAGCATTTTCGAACATCCGGTATGCGTTATCAAGCTGAATTCCTTTTTCATTTATTCTGAACAAGGGATCAACAAAGACCTGCTTCTCGCTGTACAATTTCAGCTTCAGCTTGCTCCGTTCCACCAGTCCCCACGATGCATTTTTCATCCGTTGCGCAGAGTTCTGAACCCTCTCGGCAAGCTCCGCAGCCGAAGGCACCGCAAGCTCTGCAGCTGCCGAAGGAGTTGGCGCTCTTAAATCCGCAACAAAATCGGAAATTGTAAAGTCAGTTTCATGTCCGACTGCTGAAATTATTGGTATATCACTCCTGAAAATTGCCCTTGCAAGGACCTCCTCATTGAATGCCCAAAGGTCTTCCATTGAGCCACCGCCTCTACCGATAATCATCACATCAGCAGATGAAGTAGCATTGAAATATTCTATGGCCCTGCAAACACTTTCAGCCGCTCCTTCGCCCTGCACAAGCACAGGATAAAGGAAAACATCCGCATATGGAAATCGCCGTGAAAGAATGTTTATTATATCACGAACTGCCGCTCCCGTTGGTGCTGTTGCAACACCAATCCTTTTTGGAAATTCGGGAATTGCTTTCTTTGCGCTTCTTTCAAACAGACCTTCAGCTTCCAGCTTTTTCTTGAGCTTTTCAAACTGCTCAAAAAGGTTGCCCTTTCCGTCCCGACTCATTGAATTTATATAAAGCTGATACTGACCGTCGCGCTCATAAACACTGACCCTGCCCTGAGCAATAACCTGCATACCGTTTTCGGGCTTGAAATCCAGCGTCATTGCGGCAGACCTGAACATCACCGCACGCAACACACCCGTTTCATCCTTTAAAGACATATACATATGCCCCGAAGAATGATGCTTGAAATTTGAAATTTCACCCTTTATTCTCACGTTATTCAGCATGGGAATCTGATTGAAAACATCCTTTATAAACAAATTAAGCTGTCCAA
>JAFSDN010000018.1 GCA_017436245.1 Clostridia bacterium | reverse complement strand
TAAAGAATGGCTTGCACCTTTTGACGGCGGAATTATGTGGACATGGAAGGAATCTGAGGTTCCGCTTATTCCCGAAAAATTTGAGCATTTCAAAAATATACTTGGTGACAAGCGGAAAATGTTTGGCTGCTATCTCTGGAACTTTGGTGAAAGCAAGCCTGCAACACGTGATGCTGTTTTGTGGCAGCTTGACTGGTATCTGGAAAAAATCAAAAGCGGTGAAGCTGAAGGCATAGTATTCCATACAAACACCATGGCTGACCTTGATCTTGAATCATATGATGCGGCAGTTGAGTGGATGCAAATTCATGGTGATGATGAAGTTTGAAAAGGGGTTGGATAATATGAAAATAAAAACTGTGTGCGGAGAAATTGAAAAATCCGAACTTGGAGTTGTTGCGCCCCACGAGCACGTGCTGCTTGATTTAACTGCGTTTTATCAGGAACTTCCCGTTCCCGGAATTGATGACCCTTCAACGCAGAAGGTGGAAATGTGGAATCTTGGCATCCTCAGTCGTGATTGTTATGCTTTAAAGGACAATCTTTTACTTGACAATGAAGAACTGGCAGTAAAGGAGCTTATGTTTTATAAAAACGCCGGTGGAACTACTGTTGTTGATGCATCGCTGCCTGGTATTGGACGAAGCCCTGAAGGACTCAAAAGAATTTCTGAAGCAACGGGACTTAATATCATTATGGGTACAGGTTTTTACGTTGGAGAAACTCACCCCGAAAAATTGACCTCAATGACAGAAGAAGAAATCGGTCAACTTATGGTGGATGAGCTTGTTTGTGGTGTAGACGGAATATGCGCGGGATATATTGGTGAAATCGGAATCAGTGAGATTTTTGACGACAAGGAACGTCGGATTTTGCGCGCGGCGGCAATTGCCCATAAAAAGACGGGTGCTGCAATTAATGTGCATATCAACCCGTGGACAACCAACGGAATAGAGGCGGCAGATATACTGCTTGATGCCGGTGTTAAGCCCGAAAAAATATGTATAAGCCATATTGACGTTGAAAACCGTGAGAATTATATTCTTGAGCTTTTGAAAAAAGGTGTTTATGTTGAATTTGACAATTTTGGCAAGGAATACTACATTCGGCGTGAGGTGCGGAATTCCGGCTACGGGCTTTTTGTTCATGATACCGAAAGAGTTACACTACTTAAAAAGCTGATTGACTTGGGCTACCTAAAACAGATTTTGCTTACCTGCGACTTGTGCCTTAAAAACCTGCTTCACACATATGGAGGATGGGGATATGACCATGTTCTGACAAATATTGTTCCCATGATGGAGGATGAAGGTATAACAAGTGAACAAATCGAAGCCATGCTGGTGAAAAACCCTGCTGATTGGTTATGTTGAAAAAGTGAAGTATAGAAGTATAACAGGAGGAGAAAATGATGAATTTACCGTCTATACCCCTTTGTGAGTATAAAGAAAGAGTTAAAAAGGTTCAGGAACAAATGAAAAAAGAAGGCTTTGATTTTATCCTGAGCTACGGCAATGAGGCGGAACCGCAGTATGTACGTTATTTTTCGAATTACTGGCCGTCTTTTGAAACGGCAGGCGTCCTGATTGCACAGGAAGGAGACCCTGTTCTTTTAATCGGTCCCGAAAGCTATACATATGCATCTGACCGTTCAAAAATAAGTGAAATTTGCCGTCTTAAAGCATTTCGTGAGTCATCTGAGCCTGAATATCCCGGTGAAACGCTGGATACATTTAATACGGTGATTGAAAAGCTGGTTGGAAAAGCTGAAATAAAACGTTTTGGTGTTGCCGGGTTGCCTCTGATGACAATTGGTGTGTACGAAGCATTGGATGAAGCACTGAAAAAGTATGGTGACATAAAAATCGAAAAAGCCGATTATATTGTAAACAACATTCGTATGCATAAAACCGAGAATGAGCTTGCTTGCATGCGTGCTGCGGCTGAAATTACCGCAAAAACCATGGATTATGTTATTGAAAATATCCGTGTTGGAATGACTGAACAGCAGGTTGCGGGGCTTGCACTCGGGAAAATGCATGAGCTTGGTGCAGAGCGTGAATCCTATCCTTTGTGGGTGCTCACGGGCAAGGGTTCGAATCAGGCAATAAGCCGTCCAAGAAACAAAAAAATCGAAAAAGGTGATATGACATTCCTTCAGATTGGTGCCCGTGTTGATGGCTATGCGTCAAGTATTGGCAGAACGGTTGTGTTTGGAAAGGCAACGGATGAACAAAGAGAGCTTATTGAAGTGGGATATAAGGCACAGGCAAATGTAATCAGTATGCTGAAGGCAGGCGTTCCTGCGGCAGATGTTGCAAAAGCCCATGTGAAATTTGTTACCGAACAGGGCTATGGCGACTGGCTTTTGTACGGTCCCTGTCATGGTAACGGAACAATGGAAGGTGAAGCTCCGTGGATTGAAACAAATTCGGATTATCTTCTTGAAGAAAATATGTCTTTTTGTGTTGATATATTCCTTGGTTCAAAGGAAAAGGAAATCGGACTTCGTATGGAAGATGTGGTTTGCGTAACCAAAGATGGAGTGGAAAATCTCACAAATTATCCGAGAGAGCTCTTTGAAATTGATTGCTGATATAAAAACCCGCTGTTAATGGCGGGTTTTCAGTTATTTTAAAGAAAAATATCGAAAAAATAAAATAAAATTTAAAAAAAGTATTGAATATAGGACTTTAATGTTCTAAAATGCAAAATGTAGTTTAAATCTCATAAATTTTAAATGCGTTTGAGCAGAAACAAGTAGGGCTTGAGGGAGTCTGGAGAGAGTTGTCGGGTGGTGCGAGACAATGACAAAGACCTGTCTGAATACATTCTGCGAGCAGTGCGCTGAACGGAAACAAGTAGGTGGCAACGGGAGTTCCCGTCACAGAACAAGGGTATTAGCGGATACCTGATAAGGCCGAAACCGAAAGATTTTGGTGAATTGAGGTGGTACCACGGGAGTTTTTCTCGTCCTCTGACAAAATTTAGAGGGCGGGTTTTTTGATTTCGCCCTGAAAAAAAGAAAGGGTGATATTTATGGGTTTGAAAATTACATTACTAATTTTGTTTTTTGCGGTTATGATAGCTGTTGGGCTTTACTGCAAAAAGAATTCAACCGATGTCCGTGGATTTGTTCTCGGCGGACGTGCTGTTGGGCCGTGGCTTACGGCTTTTGCATACGGAACGTCATATTTTTCTGCCGTGATTTTTGTCGGTTATGCAGGACAGTTTGGCTGGAAGTTTGGTATTGCTTCAACATGGATTGGTATCGGTAACGCTGTTATTGGCTCTTTGCTTGCATGGATGATTCTGGGGCGAAGAACCCGTCTCATGACACAGCATCTGGAAAGCTCAACAATGCCCGAGTTTTTCGGCAAACGTTATAACAGCTCAAAATTGAAAATTGCGGCTTCACTTGTGGTCTTTGTTTTTCTGATTCCATATACAGCATCACTTTATAACGGTCTTTCAAGGCTGTTTGATATGGCATTCGGAAGCTACATATCATATGATACATGTGTAATTGTTATGGCTGTTCTGACCGGAATATATGTTATTGCAGGCGGATATATGGCAACTGCAATAAACGACTTTATTCAGGGCGTAATTATGATTATTGGTATAGTTGCCGTGATTGCGGCTGTACTTTCACAGAATGGCGGCTTCACCGAGTCTCTCAACGGTCTCGCTGAAGTAGAGCTTGAGGGTGCTGCACCGGGAGCATTTAATTCGTTCTTTGGTCCGGATCCTTTGAATCTGCTGTTTGTTGTTATATTAACCTCTTTGGGTACATGGGGACTTCCGCAGATGGTTCAGAAGTTTTATGCCATAAAGAGTGAAAAGGATATAAACAAGGGAACTATAATTTCTACAGTTTTTGCTCTTGTGGTAGCAGGCGGATGCTATTTCCTTGGCGGTTTCGGAAGATTGTTTACAGATAAGCTTACCATTGATGCATCGGGTGCCATTGAGGGCGGCTTTGATGCAATTATTCCCACAATGCTGTCGGGGCTTCCTGATGTTCTGATTGCAATTGTGATTATACTTGTTCTTTCGGCATCAATGTCAACCTTGTCATCATTGGTACTGGCATCAAGCTCAACCTTGACCCTTGATATGCTCAAAGGTCATGTTGTAAAGAATATGTCCGAAAGACAGCAGGTTCTTGTTATGAGAATTTTGATTGTTGTGTTCATTGCAATCTCGGCATTTATTGCTATAAACAAGGATAAATTGAGTGCAATTGCCGACATGATGGGAATTTCATGGGGTGCTCTTGCAGGAGCGTTCCTTGCTCCGTTCCTGTTTGGTCTGTACTGGAAGAAAACAACAAAAACATCTGTTTGGGTGAATTTTATGTTTGGTGCGGGTATTATGATTCTGAATATGTTGTTCAGAAGCTCTTTCCCTGTAATTATGCAGTCGCCAATTAACTGTGGAGTTATTGCAATGCTTGCAGGCTTTGTGATTGTTCCCGTTGTCAGCCTGTTGACGCCAAAGCCTGAAATTGAAAGTGTTGAAAGTATGTTTTCGTGTTACAGCCGCAAGGTTGTTGTTGAATCCAGGGAATCCCTTGGAGAATAAATTATTGAAAATTATCCGGCTTACCCTGTCATTTTGTTATGACAGGGACAGCTTGTTTACAGAAGAATAAAGCAAATTACGATATATGTGAAAGGAGAGTATATATAGGCTATGCCGATTACAGAGATTTTACAAAAAAATGCGGATTTTTATCCCAATGACGTAAGTTTGGTTGAAATTAACCCAACTTATGAAAATCAGTCAAGACTGACATGGAGGGAGTATTCACTTATTGAAGCAAACCCCAACGAAGCCTACAGAAAGGAAATAACATGGAGTGAGTTTAACAGAAGAGCAAACCGTTTTGCGAATTTTCTTCTTTCCAGAGGAATCAAGAAGGGCGACAAGGTTGCAATTCTTCTTATGAACTGCATTGAATGGCTTCCCATTTATTTTGGTGCCTTGAAGGCAGGTGCAATGGCTGTGCCCCTTAATTACCGTTATGCATCGGACGAGATTAAATACTGTCTTGAGCTTGCTGATGCGGATGTGCTTGTTTTCGGTCCTGAATTCACGGGCAGAGTTGAACAGATTTGTTCAAAAGTAAAAAGAGTTAAAATGTGGCTGTATCATGGTGACGACTGCCCTACTTTTGCTGAAAGCTATGACAATCTTATGACTTATACATCGACAAGAAGCCCTCAGATAAAGCTTACGGACGATGATGATGCGGCAATATATTTTTCATCGGGCACAACGGGCTTTCCAAAAGCAATTATACATAAGCACAGGAGCCTTGTTCACGCCGCAATGACAGAGCAGGCACATCATTCGCAAACTAAGGATGATGTTTTCCTTTGCATACCGCCTCTTTACCATACAGGCGCAAAAATGCACTGGTTTGGTAGCTTTTTGGTTGGGGGAAAGGCTGTTATTCTCAAAGGAATTAAGCCTGAATGGATTCTGAAGGCTGTTTCGGACGAAAAGGCATCAATTGTATGGTTGCTTGTTCCGTGGGCTCAGGATATTCTTGATGCCATTGAACGGGGAGATATAAAACTTGATGATTTTGACCTTGAACAATGGAGACTTATGCATATCGGTGCACAGCCTGTGCCACCCAGTCTTATAAAGCGTTGGAAGTCTGTATTCCCCAATCATGCATATGACACAAATTATGGTCTTTCTGAATCAATTGGCCCAGGATGCGTTCATCTTGGTGTTGAGAACGAACACAAGGTTGGTGCAATCGGTAAGGCGGGCTTTGGCTGGGAAGTTAAAATTGTTGACGAGAACGGAGCAACAGTCGCACGTGGTGATGTTGGCGAGCTTGTGGTTAAAGGTCCCGGCGTCATGACGGCGTATTATAAGGACGAAAAAGCCACGAATGATGTTTTGAAAGATGGCTGGCTTTTCACCGGTGATATGGCAATGGAGGATGAGGACGGTTTTATTTTCCTTGTTGACAGAAAGAAGGATGTTATTATTTCAGGCGGTGAAAATATTTATCCCGTTCAGATTGAAGACTTCCTGAGAAAGAATGAAAAAATCAGTGATGTTGCGGTTATCGGACTTCCTGACAGCAGACTTGGTGAGATTTCTGCGGCAATCATTCAGATTAAAGAGGGCATGACGGCAACAGAGGAGGAAATTAATGAATTTTGTCTTGACCTTCCAAAGTATAAGAGACCACGAAAGGTTATTTTTGCCGATGTTCCCAGAAACCCGACAGGAAAGATTGAAAAACCGAAGCTCAGACAAATTTACTGCGGTGAAAGCGTTGTTGCACAGCAGAATGAAATAAAATAATTTTGGAAAGGAAATACATAAAATGAAAAAATTATTACTCGGTAATGCTGCGGTTGCCCGAGGTGCATATGAAGCTGGCGTAAACGTTGTTGCTTCGTATCCGGGAACACCCAGTACTGAAATAACCGAAGAAATTGTTAAATTTGAAGAAATTTATGCAGAATGGTCACCCAATGAAAAGGTTGCCGGTGAGGTTGCAATCGGTGCATCCATTGCAGGCGGCAGAGCCATGAGCTGCATGAAGCATGTTGGACTTAATGTTATGGCTGACCCTGTGTTTACGGTAAGCTATACAGGTGTTAATGGTGGTCTTGTTTTTTGTGTTGCTGATGACCCCGGAATGCATTCGTCACAGAATGAGCAGGATTCACGTCATTACGCAAAGGCATCAAAAATCATGATGCTTGAACCTGCCGATTCAAATGAATGTAAGGAATTTACCCGTATGGCGTTTGACCTTTCAG
Organism: Clostridia bacterium; assembly: GCA_017436245.1. Taxonomy (GTDB): domain Bacteria; phylum Bacillota; class Clostridia; order Monoglobales; family Monoglobaceae; genus SIG440. The sequence continues at coordinate 16,238 of JAFSDN010000018.1, read as the reverse complement.
AAAAGTTTGATACCCCTGCATTTATAAGACTTTCAACCAGAGTGTCACATTCACAGAGTCTTGTTGAGCTTGGCGAAAGAGCAGATGTTCCGGTGAAGGCTTATGAAAAGAACCCGGCAAAATATGTTATGATGCCCGGTAATGCAATCAAACGTCATGTTGATGTTGAAAAAAGAATTGCAGACCTGATTGAATTTGCCGAGACAACTGAGCTGAATACTGTTGAAGAAAATGGCTCAAAAATTGGTATTATCACCGCAGGCATTGCCTATGCTTATGCAAAGGAAGCTCTTGGTGATTCAGCTGACTTTTTGAAGCTTGGTATGGTTTATCCTCTTCCTGAAAAGAAGATTATGGAATTTGCAAAGAAGCATGACAAGGTATTTGTCATTGAAGAGCTTGACCCTGTTATTGAAAGTCATTGCAAGGCTCTGGGTGTTGAAGTGTGCGGAAAGGAATGCTTCACTCTTCTTGGTGAATACACTCCTACAATGATAAAGAAGGCAGTTCTTGGTGAAGAAGCTCCCGAAGTTCTTTCGGCTGACGAGGCGATTCCCGTGAGACCTCCCGTTATGTGTGCAGGATGTCCTCACAGAGGAACTTTTTATGTTCTCAAAAAGCTGGGTCTCGTTGTTTCAGGCGATATTGGCTGTTATACCCTTGGTGCCACACCGCCGCTTCAGTCGGTTGATACAACAATCTGTATGGGTGCATCTGTCAGTGCTGCTCACGGTATGGCAAAAGCACAGGGTGCTGAGTTTAACAAAAAGCTTGTTTCTGTTATCGGTGATTCAACCTTTATGCATTCAGGAATAACAGGACTTGTTGATATTGTTTATAACAAGGGTAACAATACGGTTATAATTCTTGATAACTCAATAACAGGTATGACAGGGCATCAGGAAAACCCCACAACCGGAAGAACAATCAGAGGCGAAGCAACAAAGCAGGTTGACCTCATTGCTCTTTGTAAGGCTGTTGGAATTGACAGAGTTACTGTTTGTGACCCCTTTGACATTAAAAAGTTTGAAGAGGTGGTCAAGGAGGAGGTTAATGCTGATGAACCTTCTGTTATCATTGCACAGCGTCCATGCGCTTTGCTGAAAACCGTTAAATACTCGGGAACCTGCAAGATTACTGACAAATGTAAGAATTGTAAGATGTGCATGAAGCTTGGATGTCCTGCAATTACGTTGAAGGACGGTAAAGTTGTTATTGATGCAACACAGTGCAACGGATGCGGACTTTGTATCAATGTTTGTCCCTTTGGAGCAATTGAAAAGGAGGAAAAATAACCATGACTAAAAATATAATGATTGTTGGTGTTGGCGGTCAGGGTACCCTTCTTGCCAGCAGAATTCTTGGTAATACAGTTATAAACGAGGGCTATGATGTGAAGGTTTCGGAGGTTCACGGCATGAGCCAGAGAGGCGGAAGCGTTGTAACCTATGTTAAATATGGCGAAAAGGTATATTCGCCCATTGTTGACAGGGGTGAAGCTGATGTGATTCTTGCCTTTGAGCTTCTTGAAGCATACAGAGCACTTCCCTACCTGAAAAAGGGCGGTAAAATTATTATTAATAACCAGCAGATTGATCCCATGCCCGTAATCACGGGTGCGGCACAATATCCCGAGAATATTGCAGAAAAAATTTCGGATATGTGTGATACAACTGTTGTTGATGCTCTTGCTCTTGCAAAGGATGCGGGTAATATTAAAGCCGTGAATGTTGTGCTTATCGGCGTTATGGCAAAATCAACAGATATTCCATATGAAAAATGGATTGAAACAATAAAAACAACAGTTCCCGAAAAGTTCCTTGACGTTAACCTCAAGGCGTTTGAGCTGGGATATAATATTTAGTTATAGGAGTGGATTAAAATGGCAGTATGGCAACCGGAATATGAATTGATGCCCCGTGAGCAAATCAGGGAAGACCAGAGTAAAAAGCTCAGGTGGCAGGTTGAAAGAATGTATAAGACGGTTGAGCTTTTCAGAAAAAGAATGGATGAAAAAGGTTTGAAGCCCGAAGATATTAGTGGTGTTGATGACCTGTGCAAGCTCCCTTTTTCTTATAAGCAGGATTTGAGAGATTATTATCCCTACGGACTTTTTGCTGTTCCCATGAGCGAAATCAGACGTGTTCATGCATCATCAGGAACAACCGGAAAGCAGATTGTTGTGGGCTATACGGACAACGACCTTGAAATGTGGGCAGACTGTTTTGCAAGAATGCTCATTGCCGTTGGGGCAGATGAAAATGATTTTGTTCATGTGGGATACGGACTTGGCTTGTTTACGGGCGGTTTTGGTGCTCATGATGGTGCAGTCAGAATCGGTGCAACGGCAATTCCTATTTCTGCAGGCAACACACAAAGACAGATTCAGACCATGATTGACTTTGGCTCAACTGTACTGTGCTGCACGCCTTCATATGCTATGTACCTTGGCGAAGTTATTGAAGAAATGGGTGTAAAGGATCAGTTAAAGCTGAAAGCAGGCATATTTGGCGCTGAACCGTGGACCGAAGAAATGAGAGCGCAGATTGAAGAAAAGCTTGGTTTGAAGGCTTATGATATATACGGCCTTTCTGAAATTATGGGACCGGGTGTTTCATATGAATGTGAGTATCAGTGCGGTATGCATGTTTGTGAAGATAATTTTATTCCTGAGATTATCGACCCCGATACGGGTGAGGTTCTTCCTGAAGGTAGTCAGGGTGAGCTTGTTTTCACAACAATTACCAAGGAAGGATTTCCTCTTATAAGATACCGCACGAGAGATATTTGTTCTCTCAATTATGAGCAATGCAAATGCGGCAGAACCCACGTAAGAATGAACAAGCCTCAGGGCAGAACCGATGATATGCTTATTATCCGTGGTGTCAATGTGTTCCCGTCACAGATTGAGGAGGTTCTTTTGAATGTCGGAGGTAATGTAACACCAAATTATCAGATTATTGTTGACAGAGAAAACAATACTGACACATTCCAGGTTAACGTTGAAATGAGTGAAGCACTTTTTGCTGAAGGAATGAAGGGAATAGAAAAAACAACAAAGCTGATTTCAGAAAAACTCAGAAGTACGTTGGGAATTGGTCCAAAGGTTAATCTTGTAAATCCCAAGTCCATTGAACGCAGCGAAGGAAAGGCAAAACGTGTTATTGATAAAAGAAAACTCAAATAATATATGAAAGGGTGGTTTGTATGTTTATAAAACAGCTTTCTGTTTTTGTTGAAAACAAACACGGTAGACTTCAGGCGATAATTGATAAGTTGAGTGAAAACGGTGTCAATATCAGGGCGTTGTCAATTGCGGACACAACCGATTTTGGCATACTCAGAATGATTGCCGATGATAACGAAAAAGCAAAAGGTGTTCTTGCTGATGCAGGTGTCATTTCCACATCTACCGATGTTATTGCGGTTTATATTGATGACAAAACCGGCGGACTTGCACAGGTTTTAAAAATTGTCACAGATGCAGGAATAAGCATTGAATATATGTATGCTTTCCTTGGCAGAAAAGAGGGTAAGGCATTAATGGTTCTAAAAGCTGATAATGAGCCCTTGGCTGAAAAAGTGCTGAGCGAAAACGGAATTGCTCTTGCAAATCCTGATGAACTCTAATTTTAAAAATAAACTGTTGACTTTTTGCTCAGCAGTTTATTTTTTTGTTGCAAAACGAATATTTTGATGATATAATCAGATTATACTAAAAGGAGGTCTGTATATGAGGATATGTGTTTTTGGTGCGGCAAGTGACAAAATTTGCGAAAGTTATATAAAAGCTGTTGAAGTCATGGGTGAAAAACTTGCCAAGCGTGGTCACGGTCTTGTGTTTGGTGCAGGTGGCAACGGGCTTATGGGTGCAGCTGCAAGAGGTGTCAAGCGTGCGGGCGGCGAAATTATTGGTGTTATTCCACGTTTTTTTAAGGATGAAGAAGTTGAAAAGATTTTTGATGAGTGTACTGAATTGATATTTACCGAAACAATGGCTCAAAGGAAGACAAAGATGGAGGAGCTTGCAGATGCCTTTATTGTTGTTCCGGGTGGAATAGGAACTTTTGAAGAGTTTTTCGAGGTGCTGACGTTAAAACAGCTTTCAAGACATACAAAGCCCATTGCAGTATATGATATTAACGGATACTATAAGAATATGGATGCGTTTCTTGAAGTTTCATATAAGGAACAGTTTATCCGTGAGGATTGCCGTGAATTGTATTGTTATAGTGATAATTTGGATGTTGTTTTTGAATATATTGAAAGTGACAAAAGGATTCAGCGTGACGTTCATGACTTGAAAAACGGTTGATTTTTAAACTAAGTAAAAAGGGTTATAGCGTGTTAGCTATAACCCAAAATTATTTTTAACTGCAGATTCTGCCGATTTTTTCACCAATATCGACCTTTACTTCATAACCTTTTTTTGTCTGCTCAATTATATCATCGTCAATTGCAACATTGTTATTCAAAAACAGAATAGAGGTGGAGCCGCCATATTCGAAATATCCTTTTTCGTCACCTTTGACAAAGGATGAAACTGAATGGTTGCGTATCTTGCCAACAAGCATTGCGCCAACTTCAACCTGAACAACTTTGCCAAGGTTTTCTGTTTCAAGAATAGAAACCTCACGACTGTTCCGTGAAAAAACCTTATATTTTGCAGCAACCGGTCTGACCGTATGAAGGGCACCTTTGATTTTGTATGTTTTTTTTAATTTTCCGCTGTCCGGGAAAAGGTATCTGTGATAGTTGTTTGCACTGAGTCTGAAGACGAGGCATAAGCCGTCTGAATATTGTTCTGCAAGCTCTTTGTTGCCAACAATTTCCTCAACAGTATATTTTGAATTCTTTATGTTCAGACACAAGTCCTTGGTTACGTTATAAACCGAAAGTTTTGATTCAGCAATGGATGTGAAATCCTTTGGGTCAGCAGATACAGAAAGATTTTTTTTTCTGATAAAAAACTCATTGAAACTTCTGAAATCATTCACGTTCCAATGGGTGGTGTCTATATTATGTTTTCGGATGAAAGGCACAATATCACGTTTGCTGAACCGACTTTTCTGATACACCGCAACAGCTTTGCTAAGCCATGGCCTGACAAGGCAAATCTTCAGCAAAACCCGTCCCGTAACCCGATTATAAAGAAATTGAACAAACTTGTCCTGATGTTCCTTTTCTTCAACAAGACATCTGTTTTTTCTGTCATAAATATTCATGGTAAATTCCTTTTATTTTATAAATAAAATTGTGATAAGGATTGTTGCTGCAATAGAAAAGAATACAAACACCAATCCGGTTGGTTTCTTGAGTTTAAAATTAAGAACAAAAAGAACTGCAATTATTGCATAAACAATCAGCATTGCTTCGAGAAAGAACGGAAGACTTTTGAATAACAGATAAGCAACAGGAATAATTGCAGCGACAGATGTAACCGGAAGTCCGCTGAAATATGTTGTTTTACCTGTTGTTGTTATGTTGAACCAAGCCAGTCTTGTAACCCCTGTGACTATATATGCAATGGAAACAACGTGAACAATAATCATTCTAACATTACCGTTCATTGGAATCAAAAATTCACCGGTTGTGCAGGCTTTGATAAGGATAACTACCGGGAAAGCCACAAACGACACCGTATCTGCAAGAGAATCAAGCTGAATTCCAAAGTCCTTTTCGGTTTCGGTCCGTTTACATCTTCTTGCAACCTTGCCGTCAAACATATCGCACACACCTGCAATGATAAGGCATGCCATAACAAAAGGAAGTTTTGAATTATCTGTTTGAAATGCAATTTGCCAGATACCGATTACTGCGGCAACGATGCTCATATATGTCAGAATGACGGAACGGTTATAACAACCAATAAATCTTTTCATATGATTAATCCTCGCTTTACGGAAGCACTTTATGCGTTCTTTAAAACATATTTTTATCAAGTATAGCATAAAACGACAAATTATGCAAGCCTAAAAACGATAAATAGTAAAAATAATTGAGATTTTTCTGAGTTTTATTTTGTGTATAGCTTGCATTATTAATGTATATGACTAAAAACTATGTTTTATTAAATTTTATATTAGAATCCAAATAAAACCAAAAAGAAAACCGTTCAAAAACGATCTGCTTTTTGGTGGCGGAGAAGTTAAGTTTTATGTAAATACACTTTTGGTGAAGAGTGAATAGATAAAAGAGAATAGTGAAAAGTAAAAAACTGACAAGTCGAAACTTGTCAGTTTTTGGCGGAGAAGGAGGGATTTGAACCCTCGCGCCGCGTTAACGACCTACACCCTTAGCAGGGGCGCCTCTTCGGCCTCTTGAGTACTTCTCCGAATTTAAAACTATATTTAGATAAAAAAATGGCGGAGAGGCAGAGATTCGAACTCTGGGTGCTTTCGCATCACTAGTTTTCAAGACTAGCTCCTTAAACCACTCGGACACCTCTCCGTAAACCGCTTTTGTCAAGCGACTTAGAAAGTATAGCACATCTTTTTTTGATTGTCAATACCTTTTTTAAACTTTTTTTATTTTTTTATAAAAAATATTTTAAATATTCTCAAAATATAATATGTAAAAATATTGACACATGGAAAAAAATATGTTATTCTTTAAGTAATAATAATTAAATTATAAGTGACGTATTTGTACATCACAAAAAAAGGAGGATTTTTTATGAAAAGAAGTTTAATGGCTGTGCTGCTTGTTGTAGCTCTTGTGATGAGTTGTATCGGCAGTGCTAGCGCAGCAGTAACGACAAAGAATGAGTTTTTTACCTTATGTAAAGAACTTGGAACTGAAATTATAGTTCCTGTAAACATTGAGGGAAGCAAAAACGGTGGCGAATATGAGGCGGATGACAAAATAATTGCTTCTGTTGATGATGATGCTTCGTTCAGAGCTGAGATTGACATGACAAATGTTATAGCTACTGTAACTAAGGTTCTCAGCAATGCTGAAACTGCTCTTCAGGCAGGAAGCACAGAGCTTGCTGCTTTTGAAGCGTTGGAAGTTGTTGGACAGTTTGAAATTACTGCTACATGGACAGGTGTGACAGCTCCTGATGACATCGAAACTCTTATTCCTGTTGGTTTTACAGGACTTGGTGATATTTTTGTCGTTGACACAGCTTCAATCGAAAAAACAGCTGATAATTCTGTAAAAGCTGTTATAAATGTTGCAGATGGAACAACTGTTGTTAAGCTCAAAGAGCTTGCTGAAAAAATCGAATTAGTTGTTGGTGGATTCAAGGTTGTAAGCGACGGCGAAATGAATGCGACAATCACCGGAACAACCCAGATTAAGAATGACCTTACAGATTCTTATGATGTTGCTTATAAGTTCATGGACGGAACAAGTGCGACTATCAAGCCTGTTGATATTGATGTCAGAACAGGCGGCGGTGGCGGCGGCAGTACTTCCGTGACAACTTTCTATAACTTGAAGTATGATACAAACGGCGGAACAGAATATGCTGCTGAATCACACAGAGAAGGCAAGAAGGTTGAACTTACTAAGGTTCCCGAAAAAGAAGGCTTTGTTTTTGCAGGCTGGTATTCAGATGCTGAGCTTACAAACAAGATTACAGCTATTGAAATGACAGGTGACAAGACTGTTTATGCAGCATGGACAGACGAAGAGGGCGGCGAAGTTGCTCATCCTGTTCCCGACGTACTCAATGGTGAAGAACACTTTGCATATCTCAACGGTTATCCTGACGGAACAATTCGTCCCATAGCAAACATTACCCGTGCAGAAGTTGCAACAATCTTCTTCAGACTTCTCAAGAACGAAGTTAGAGCAGAAAATCTTACAACAACAAATAATTTTGCTGATGTGAGCGAAGATGCTTGGTACAACACAGCTGTTTCAACAATGGCGAAACTTGGCGTTGTTGCTGGACGTACTCCTGATACATTTGCTCCTGATGAATATATTACTCGTGCAGAATTTGCAACAATCTGTGCAAGATTTGATGATGCTGATGAAAAATGTGAGGATTGCGGACTTACAGATATTGCTGCACACTGGGCAGAAGATTATATTCTTGAAGCTGTTGCATATAAGTGGATAAACGGTTATGAAGACAACACATTCCGTCCTGATAACTTTATCACACGTGCTGAAGCTGCAACTCTTATCAACAGAGTTCTTGTTCGTCTCCCAGAAGATGTTTCATGCTTGCTTGAAGGTATGAAGACATGGCCTGACAACAGTGACGCTGAATGGTATTACATTGCAATTCAGGAAGCAACAAACAGCCATACATACGGTCGCATTGATGCTGTTAATGAAAAGTGGAACACACTTGAAGAAAACTTTGACTGGACAGTATACGAAGACTAATATATGCTAGAAGATCAGAGCCTCTCGTCATGAGGGGCTCTTTGATTTAAATAAGATCACAAAAGGAGAAAACAAAAATGATTTACGATATTATTGGAAACAAAGACCTTTATACAGCCATGGGTGATAAGTATGTGAAAGCCTTTGCTTTTATTGAAGAAGCAATGAAAAATGGTGTTGAAACTGGCAGGCATGATATTGATGGCGATGAGGTGTACGCAAATGTCAGTGCTTATGAAACAAAGGCTGACGGTGTTTATGAAGCACATAAAAATTATATCGACCTTCAGTTTGTTCTTGAGGGACACGAACAGATTTTCTGGAAGAACATAAAGGATTGTAAAATAACAAAGGAATATGATGCTGAAGGCGATTATATGCTTCTTGAAGCTGAAGAACCTGTAGTTCTTGATATGCCTGCAGGTTCATTTGCAGTTCTCTATCCCGAGGATGTTCATGCCCCCGGAAGAGCATATAAAGAAGCTTCTGCAGTTAAAAAGATTGTTGTAAAAATTAAGGTAGACTAATAATTTTTTTGAATATGTCAAAAAAAACCGCCTGAAGGCGGTTTTTTGATGTTAACTTTTATTTTCCTCTTGATTCGCAGTATGCACAGCGATATTCGCACTCGTCTCTATCGGTAAGATGGAATATGTGAGGCAATTCCTGCTCGGTTGTGGTGATGCAACGAGGATTTTTGCAGAAAATAACGTCGGTGAGCTTTTCGGGAAGGCTCATTTTTTTCTTTTCTGCAAGTTTTTCGTCCTTAATTACATCTACTGTCGCATCGGGTGATACATAGCCTAAAATGTCCATATTCAGCTCAATGAGAGCATCAATTTTAATAATATCTTTTTTGCCCATCTTTGAACTGCTTGCATTTTTTATTATTGCAACGGGGCAGTCAAGAAGGTCAAGACGGAGGAGGTTGTAAATTTCCATACCCTTTCCGGCTTTTATATGGTCAATAACATATCCGTTTTTGATTGAATCTATGTTCATTTCAAATACAATCCTTTCTGAGGATAATAAGATGCTTTGGCAAGCTCAGAATGACATACATATTACTTTATTTCCAACAACTTTAAAATAAGAGCCATTCTCATATATTTCCCGTTGAGAACCTGCTTGAAATAACAAGCTCTTGGGTCTTCATCAACTTTAACACTGATTTCATTCACACGTGGCAGGGGATGCATAATACATAAATCCTTTTTTGCCGTTATAAGCTTTTCAGGAGTTAGAATATAGCTGTCCTTCAGGCGGAGATAATCTTCCTCGTTAAAAAATCTTTCACGCTGAACTCTTGTCATATAGAGAATATCCAGCTGAGGCATCGCTTCCAAAAGGTCGGTGGTTTCGCGACATTCGGCACCGGCTTCCTTGATAACTTTTTTTACATAACTGGGAACAGTAAGTTCCTTTGGTGAAATGAGAACAAACTTTATTCCGGAATAACGGGTCATTGCGGAAATAAGTGAATGTACTGTTCTTCCAAATTTAAGGTCGCCACAAAGCCCGATTGTTAAATTGTCAAATCTGGCCTTTTCTCTGTGTATAGTAAGTAAATCCGCAAGAGTCTGGGTTGGATGATTATGTCCACCGTCACCTGCGTTAATTACCGGAATTGATGCGTTCATTGCGGCAACAAGCGGTGCACCTTCTTTGGGATGGCGCATGGCGATTATGTCAGCATAGCATGAAACTGTTTTTGCAGTATCTGCAACGCTTTCGCCCTTTGCGGCTGAACTTGAACCTGCATCAGACATTGAAAGAACATGACCACCAAGCTCGTACATTGCGGCTTCAAAGCTGAGTCTGGTTCTTGTTGATGGTTCAAAAAAGAGTGTTGCCAGTTTTTTTCTGTCGCATTTGTGCGCATACTTGTCGGGATTTTGGATAATATCCTCAGCAACAGCAACAAGCTCATTAAGCTCTGTTGTTGATAAGTCTTTTATATCAATAACACTTCTCATATTGCATAATCCTTTCTGATATTTTGGAAGATTTATGCGTTAATCCAGCTTTCGTCTGAGGGATTATTGCGGAAGGAAATAAGTCTCTGAATATCTTCGGGCTTGATGTAGCCTTCCTGTGCTGCAACTTCGGCAATAACGTCAAAGTTTGTGAGACTGATATTTTTTACCTCAGCCGCCGCAAGTCTGTCAAGACCCTTTTGCATACCGTATGTGAAGATTGAAACAATGCCAAGAACTTCTGCACCTGCTTCACGAAGGATGTTTACAACTTCGATAACACTGCCGCCGGTTGAAATAAGATCTTCAACAACAACAACCTTTTGTCCTTTTTCAAGACGTCCTTCAATCTGATTTTGTCTGCCGTGGTCTTTTGCGCCGCTTCTGACATAACCCATAGGGAGCCCAAGAAGGTGAGCTGTGATTGCAGCATGAGCAATACCGGCTGTTGATGTGCCCATAAGCACCTCGGCTTCGGGATAGTTCTCCTTGATAAGTGTTGCCAAACCATTTTCAACATCATTGCGAACATCAATATCGCTGAGTGTCAAACGGTTGTCGCAGTATACGGGGCTTTTGATGCCGCTTGCCCATGTGAAGGGTTCTTCGGGTCTGAAGAACACAGCTTTTATTTTAAGTAAGTCTTTTGCAATTAATTCTTTCATTTTTATATCTCCTTTTTTAAGTTTATCCTACGAATTCATCAACGCATCTTTTGTATGCAGCAACGGGGTCCTCTGCTGCTGTAATTGGTCTGCCCACAACAATATAATCAGAACCGATTGCCTTTGCGTCGGCAGGTGTCATCACGCGAACCTGATCGCCCTTGTCACCGTCTGCAAAACGAACCCCCGGGGTAACTGTTATAAAATCCTTTCCGCAGGTGTTGTGAACTTTTTCGGCTTCAAGTGGTGAACAAACAACACCGTCAAGACCTGCTTTTTTTGCATTGCCTGCATAGTGCATAACAACCTTGTCAATGGGTTCGTTGATGAGGAGATCATCTTTCATTTTTTCTTCACTTGTTGAAGTGAGCTGAGTTACGGCAATAAGAATAGGGCGTGTTCCGTCGGGGCGTGTAAGTCCTTCCAAAGCAGCTTCCATCATTGCAACAGTTCCTGATGCGTGAAGATTTGTCATATCAACATCAAGACGGCTGAGAACTGCCATTGATTTTTTTACTGTATTTGGAATGTCATGAAGTTTAAGATCTAAAAATATCTTGTGACCGCGTTTTTTTATTTCACGAACAATTTCAGGGCCTTCTGCGTAAAAAAGCTCCATACCGATTTTCACAAAGGGCTTTACATCTGTGAATTTGTCCAAAAAGTCAAATACCTCTTTTTTTCCTGCAAAGTCACAGGCAACAATAACGTCCTTTCCCATTAGTGGGCACCTCCTATAATATCATTTAAATTTTTAATTCCGTATTTTTCCATTACGGAAGGTAAATTTTCTATAATGTCTTTGCTTGCATAAGGATTAATCAGATTTGCGGCACCAACCTGAACGGCTGTTGCGCCTGCAAGCATCATTTCAATTACATCCTCGGCAGTTGAAACACCGCCCATTCCGATTACGGGGATTTTTACAGCATCATACACCTGATAAACCATACGAACAGCAACCGGAAAGATTGCGGGACCAGAAAATCCGCCCATCTTGTTCGCAATTACGCATTTTTTTGTTTTCAGGTCAATGCGCATACCGAGAAGAGTGTTTATAAGGCTGATGCCGTCAGCACCGGCTTCTTCGCAGGCTTTTGCAATTGAAACAATATCTGTTACATTTGGCGAAAGTTTGATGATAACCGGCTTGTCCGCAACAGCCTTAACTGCCTTTGTAACTTCTGCCGCAGCCTCAGGCGACGTTCCAAAGCTCATGCCGCCACCGTGAACGTTGGGGCAAGAAACATTAACTTCAAACCAGCCAATCTGCTCCTGACCGTTAAGTTTTTGGCAAGTGTAAACATAATCATCAACAGAAAAACCGCTGATGTTTGCCATAACAGGCTTTGTAAAGACCTGTTTGAGTTTTGGAAGCTCTTCCGAAACCACGGCTTCAACACCGGGATTCTGAAGACCAACCGAGTTAATCATTCCCATGCTACATTCGGCAATTCTTGGTGTGGGATTGCCAAATCTTGCATCTTTTGTTGTTCCTTTAAAGGAAAATGTACCAAGACAGTTTATGTCATAGATTTCGGCAAATTCATAGCCAAAACCAAAGGTTCCGCTTGCGGGGATAACAGGGTTATCAAGAGTGATACCGCAGAGATTTACTTTTGTGTTTACCATACGATTTCCTCTCTTTCCAGAACGGGACCGTCTTTACAAATTCGTTTGTTTCTGTATTTGGTTTTGCATGAACATCCCATACAAGCACCAAACCCACAGCCCATTTTTTCCTCAAAGCTGTACTGACCCGATGTTTTTGCCACAGCTTCAATTGCTTTGAACATTGGCTCGGGACCGCAGGTGAAGAAGTAGGAGTATTCAACATCCTTCATTGCATCGGTCACAAAGCCTTTGATTCCGTAACTTCCGTCAGCGGTTGTAATCAACACATTTGCCCCGAGACTTTTGAATTCTTCCTCAAAAAATACGTCTGCTTTGCTGTTGAAGCCGAGAATAACTGTAACTTTTTTACCTTCATCCCTAAGCTTTTTGCAAAGATTATACATTGGAGGAACGCCAACACCGCCGCCAATGAGTAAAGGTGTATCTCCACACTTGTCAAGGTTATAGCCATTGCCAAGCCCAACAAGAATATCAAGCTCTTTTCCTGCTGAATAAGTGCTCATAATTTCTGTACCTTTGCCCACGACTTTATATATCAAGATGAGCTTTCCGTCTGAGTAATCACAAACGGAAATGGGGCGTCTCAGATAAAGTCCGTCAATCTGAATGTTGACAAACTGCCCTGATGCGGTGATTGCACTTGTATCACCGCAAAGTGTCATTAAAAATATATCTTTTGCAATTTTTTTATTGCTTTCTATTGTAAAAATTTCCTGTTTCACAGCAAAATTTCTCCTTATGCATCAATTGTTGAAATTGTTATTGTGTTCTCTTCGAGTACGTCAAGAAGAACCGAAACTGTATCGAGCGATGTGAAGATGTTAACATTGTTTTCGGTTGCACACAAACGGATTTCGTGACCGTCGTTGAGGGTTGAGCCGCCACCCGAAACATCACTTGTGTTGATGATGTATGCAATGTGACCCTGACGGATTGCTGAAGGAATTTCTTCGCTTCCGTCGCTGATTTTTTCAAGCATATGGGTGCGGATTCCGTTCTTTTTAAGGAATTCTGCTGTACCCTTTGTTGCCTGGATGTTAAAGCCAAGCTTGTAGAATCTGCGGATGAGCTCCAATGCTTCATCCTTATCCTTGTCGGCGATGGTTGCCAGAACTGTTCCGTAGTTCTGAAGATGCATTCCCGAAGCCTGAAGAGCCTTATATAATGCCCGGTTCAGTTTGTCGTCATAGCCGATTGCTTCACCGGTGGATTTCATTTCAGGGGAGAGGTATGCATCAAGACCTCTGATTTTGTTGAAGGAGAACACGGGAACCTTTACATACCAACGGTCCTTTTCCTTGGGGTAAACATCGGTGATTCCCTGTTCCTTCAGTGATTTACCCATAATTACTTCTGTTGCAATGTCAGCAAGGCTGTAGCCCGTTGCTTTTGAAAGGAAGGGAACTGTCCTTGAAGAACGGGGGTTAACTTCGATGATATATACGTCCTCGTTTTTGTCAACAATGAACTGTATGTTATAAAGTCCGACAATTCCGATTCCAAGACCAAGCTGCTTTGCATAATCTATGATTGTATTCTTTACCTTGTCCGAAATACTGAATGAAGGATATACGCTGATTGAGTCACCGCTGTGGATACCTGTTCTTTCAACAAGCTCCATAATGCCGGGGATAAATACATCCTTGCCGTCGCAAATTGCATCAATTTCAACTTCCTTGCCAAAGATATATTTGTCAACAAGAACGGGCTTGTCCTCGTCAATTTCAACGGCAGTTTTCAGATAATGTCTGAGCTGTTCTTCGTTGCCGACAATCTGCATCGCACGTCCGCCAAGAACAAAGCTGGGACGAACGAGAACGGGATAGCCAATCTCTGTTGCCGCAGCAACACCGTCTTCAATTTTTGTAACAGCTCTTCCCTGTGGTTGAGGAATGTTAAGTTGTTTGAGTATTTTTTCAAAAGCATCACGGTTCTCGGCTCTGTCAATTGCGGCACAGTCAGTACCGATGATTTCAACGCCACGGTCTGTAAGAGGCTGAGCAAGATTAATTGCTGTCTGACCGCCCAAGGATGCAATAACACCCTCAGGATTTTCAAAATGAATGATGTTCATAACATCTTCGGGAGTGAGAGGCTCAAAGTAGAGCTTGTCTGCGGTGGTATAGTCTGTTGAAACCGTTTCGGGATTGTTGTTGATGATGATTGATTCATAACCTGCTTTTTTGATTGTTGTAACAGCATGAACAGTTGAATAATCAAATTCAACACCCTGACCGATACGGATTGGACCTGCGCCAAGAACGGCAAGTTTTTTCTTTTCGGTGAGAATTGAGTCATTTTCGCCTGTATAGCTTGAATAGAAGTAAGGAATATACGCATTGGTGTGACAAGTGTCAACCATTCTGTACACAGGGAATATATTATTTTCTTTTCTTGTGTTGTAAACTTCGATTTCGGGAACGCTCCAGAGTTTTGCAATAAACGGATCGCTGAAACCGATTTTCTTTGCTTCCTTAAGAGTTTCAATGTCGCCTTTGTTGTTTTTGATTACTTCTTCAAAATCAACAATCTTTTTGATTGTTTCAAGGAAGTAGGGCGTAATCATTGTCACTTCATGGAGCTTTTCAATGCTTTCACCGTTTCGCATAAGCTGTGCAACGGCATAGATGTTATCATCACGGAATTCACTTATATATTCAAGAAGCTCATCGTTTGTTTTGTTCTCGAATTTTGACATCCAGATGTGATTAACACCAATTTCCAAAGAACGGAGTGACTTGAGGAAACATTCCTCAAGGGTTGAGCCAATACCCATAACCTCACCGGTTGCCTTCATCTGAGTGCCCAGCTTGTTGGTTGCTGTTGCAAACTTATCAAAGGGGAAGCGCGGGAACTTTGCCACGATATAATCAAGTCTTGGTTCAAAAGCTGCGGTTGTGTTTGCAATTGCAATTTCTTCAAGAGACATGCCGACAGCAATTTTTGCGGTTACACGTGCGATGGGGTAGCCGCTTGCTTTTGATGCAAGTGCTGATGAACGTGAAACACGGGGGTTAACCTCGATGAGATAATATTCAGATGTTGTGGGATGAAGAGCGAACTGAACATTACAGCCGCCTTCAATTTTCAGTTCGCGGATAATTTTGATTGCGCTGTCGTTAAGCATTTTATGGTCATGCTCACTGAGGGTAAGGATAGGTGCAACAACAATACTGTCACCGGTGTGGATGCCAACAGGGTCGATGTTTTCCATACCGCAGATTGTGATTGCGTTATCCTTTGAGTCACGCATAACTTCAAATTCAATTTCCTTGTAGCCCTTAACGCTCTTTTCTATAAGAACCTGATGAACAGGTGAGAGCTTGAAGGCATTTGTGCCAACTTCAACAAGCTCTTCTTCGCTGTACGCAAAACCGCCGCCGGTGCCGCCAAGAGTGAATGCAGGGCGGAGAACAACGGGATAGCCAATCCGTTTTGCGGCTTCTTTTGCTTCGTCGAGTGAATATGTTATTTCAGAAGGAATAACCGGTTCACCTATTGACTGACAAAGCTCTTTGAAGAGCTCACGGTCTTCTGCGCGTTCAATACTGTCGCTTTTTGTTCCCAGAAGTTCAACTTCACATTCCCTGAGAACACCCTTCTTTTCAAGCTGCAT